>CAZJBZ010000205.1:0-8293 GCA_964543975.1 uncultured Spirochaetales bacterium | reverse complement strand
GAAAAATGAATAAAAAAAAAAAGGGAATAATAGGTGTTTAACTACTACTTCAATATCGGATTAACATACTTTCTCATTGGTTTTACAGTAGCACTTTTTTTCTATTTTATTCTTAAAAAACCAATATTTGGAAAATTTTGGGGTACATTAGTTATAGCACTTGTTGGTGCATATTTGGGCGGCATTATTGAACACTATTTCGATGATATAATTGAACAACTGACAAATCTAAATAATTCAGTGAATATTTTTCCTCCAATAATTACCGCTTTTGTAATAATCTGGCTATTTTCTTTGGTCAGCGATAAAAAATAATGAACAATTGAGGCAAGCGCGCATTCCGTTCCGCATTCTCACACCCATTACACTTCCGATAATATATATTCTGTCTACTCTTTGAGCTGTTTATTTTTACCGTGAATGAGATTGAATAAGACAGATAAACATGATAGTTTGCCGTATGGATACATCAAAACCCCGAAAAACTTCCGTCTCGTCTGTAGGTATTGCTTTTGAACAACTTTTTGCGGTTATTAAACGTTTACGCGGCCCCGACGGATGTCCTTGGGACAAAGAACAAACACCTACTTCTATGAAGGAAAATCTCGTTGAAGAGACCTACGAATGTATCGAGGCGATCATTGACAACAACTACGATCACATTAAAGAAGAACTTGGTGATCTTTTCCTTCTGGTTGCAATGATTTCATACATGTTTCAACAAGATAATTTTTTTTCGATTGAAGATGTGCTTCACACAATTAAAGAAAAACTCATAAGAAGACATCCTCATGTTTTTACCGATTTATCCGTAAAAAATTCAGAAGAAGTCATTCAAAATTGGGATAATATTAAAAGGTATGTTGAAAAAAAAGGTGAAGGTGGAGAATTTTTTGATACTATCCCGAAAAGCTTCCCTCCCCTCGACAGGGCCTTCAAAATCCAGAATAAAGCTGGAAAAGTTGGTTTTGATTGGAATTCAATCGATGAAGTGTGGAAAAAACTTGATGAAGAATTAAATGAACTAAAGGAAATGATCGCCTCGGATAACGCTGAAAGAATAACCGAAGAGCTTGGCGATGTCTTTTTTACTCTTGTTAATATTGCCCGTTTTCTCGATACCAACCCTTCTACGGCACTTCATATTACGAATGAAAAATTTAAGAAACGGTTCGGTTATGTTGAGACTGAAATGAAAAAAGTAAAGAAAGAGATGTCTTCAAAACATTTCGATCTGATGGATCAATATTGGGAAGAATCAAAAAAACGGTCAAAATATTCAGAGTAAGGGATCAGCTTACCGTTTTCTTCATTTTCTTTGACATACACCTTTTTTCTCGTGATGGTATAATTTTCTAAAGGTTTCATATTCACACCACACTTTTTCAGATACTCAGTTAAAACATACATTATATTACTTTTTTTCCTGCCACTGTTTCGTACTTTGATTTTTAACGTAAAGATGGAATTTTCGCTTTCCGCTGAATCTCCGTCAAAAACAGTACAGTCTTCTCCAGCTTCATTCTCTTGTATCCACCTAAATAATGGTTTTAGATTTTCCCTTCCCGGTATTGAAGAAACTATATATTCAGCCCCACCATACAAAGCCATAAGAGATTTCTTCTTTTTACGCTTTGTCTTTGATTCAAATTCCGAAATATTCATAATTTGATTAATAAATATTCCTGACGGTAAATTATGATTTAATCTTTCAATAAAATTTCCGAAAATTGAGCTGTTTCTTGACGTTCGGTTCTCATCGTTGTCAAAACCATCAGGGAAAACAACAATCGATCCCACTTCTTCTTCAGATTCGATACCAAGGCTTAAGGGATGAGCAAACTCCATCTTCGGTTTTGGGTTGAATCCTTCCGTCAATTTCATCCTGATTCCGGTCCGCATAAAGGCCCGTTCGAAAATTGTTATGAGATCAAGATGAGAACAAAATGCGGCTTTGCTCTTTTTCGAAAAAAAGAAAAGAACTTTTTCTGCGTTTTTATTTTCATTACGTGTATCGACGTCATTGTAAGATTGCCTGAGAACTTCCGAGTACAAATTCTCTTCATCCTCAGCTCTTACAATGTTGCGATTATCTCCGCTACAGACTCCACAGTTGTGTCCGCATGAAAAACTACAAGGTCCTGTTTCTTCAGGCTCATAACTCTTTTTATATTCCCGAAGGAGAAAAGATTTTCGGATACCGACATCCACGATGTCCCAAGGCAAAGCTTCATCTGTTTCCTTTTCTCTTAAAGCTTCTTTCACTATGCTATCATCAAAACAAACAAAAGCATCCATCCACGCTTTCTCATTTGAATACTCTTCCCAGGCATCAAAACGAGCACCGTTATCAAACGCCTTTTCTACAAGATTACCGATTCTTTCATCGCCGCGAGAAATAATCCCCTCGATAAAGGAAAGAAACGGTGAATGATAACTAACCTTAAACCGTTTTCCCTTTAATTGTGTTTTTATTGAACGTAAGGTGGCTTCAGCTTTTTCTTTTGAAATCTGCTTAGCCCATTGAAACGGCGTGTGTGGTTTCGGAATAAAAGAGGCAAGATTCACGTGAATATTCATCTGTACTGCTCTCTGTATATTTAATAAATAATCAACAATAGATGCGGCCTCTATGTCTGTATCACAAATCGGTAGACCGATCATAAAGTAAAATTTCGCCGATCTCCAACCGTATTTTTTTGCCTCGATGAGAATCTCAATAATTCTTGAGGGATCGACTACCTTATTTAACCCCTTCTGCCGCTCAGATGAAGCAGTTTCAACCGCAAAAGTCAAACCGCTCTTTCTTACAGCTGAAATTTCTTGTAAAAGCGAGAGAGTAAAAGAGTTTATTCGAAGTGAAGGAAAAGCAAAAGAAACAGCTTTCCCACCGTATCGTGCATTTAAAATTCTTATGAGAGAAACAATTTGCGAATAATCGCCTGAGGAGAGTGAGGAAAGTGTAATTTCACTATACCCTGATGTATTTATCAGTGTCTCAGCTTCTTCTATTATTTGGCTACACGGTTTTTCACGCATTGGACGATAAATCATCCCTGCGTGGCAAAATCTGCAGCCGTTGGGACATCCCCGCATTATTTCAATGACGCCATGGTCCTGCACTACCTTGATATTCGGCACTGGAAAAAGATCGAAGAAGGATGAAGAAACACTGAATTCATTCCAAACAGATCTATAAACCTTTCCTCTTTTATCCGGAGTCCAAATAGCCGGTTCTTCGGACAACCGTTCTTTTAGTGCTTTTACCCCTCCCCCCGCGCGTTTAATCTCGACAAGCTCGGTAAAAAGATCTTTCATCACCGACTCCACTTCACCTATATAGACAGCATCGAAATGGTTGGAGTAAGGGAGAGGGTTCGTAACCGATGGGCCTCCTCCGAGAACAATCGGTGCGGTTTCATCTCTATCATGACGATTCAATGGAATATTTCCCAAATCGAGTATGGAAAGAATATTAGTAAAAGTTAATTCATGGCCTATTGAAAACCCGATAAAATCAAAACAACAAAGAGGAGTTCCTGATTCAAGCGAATAGAGTGGTAGTTGTCTCTTCTTTAATTCAGTCTGAAAATCAGGGGCGGGAGCAAATACTCTTTCGCATCGAACCCCTTCGATTGAATTAAGAATTCCATAAATAATTTTTATCGCATGGTTTGACATTCCAATTTCATACATATCCGGAAAAGAGAGCGCAAAAGTGAGGACAGGATTATGTTCGAGTTTTCGAGGAAAGTATTCGCCGCCAACGTATCGGCCTGGTTTTGCAACCCGTGCAAGCGAATCTTTACAATCCAATTCCGGCGATATTTTTGTACAATCCACAATGAACCTACCGCAGACTCTTTCGATGAATATTGATTAAAATTCCAACTCCTATTGCAGCTGTCCAAAGAGAAGACCCGCCATACGAAAGGAAAAAGAGAGGTATTCCCGTAATTGGCATTATCCCCATCGACATACCAATATTTATCAAAAAGTGAAAAAAAACCATCCCTAAAATACCGGTAGCAATATAGCGGGAAAAATCATCCTTTGAAGTCGATAAAATAATAATACCTCTCGCAAAAATCAATCCAAAGAGAGCAAAAACAAGCAATCCGCCCAAAAAACCCCACTCTTCCGCTATTATTGAAAAAATAAAATCCGTACTTTGTTGAGGTAAAAATTGATAATGACTTTGAGTCCCACTTAAGAACCCTTTTCCAATCATACCACCGGAACCGACGGCGGTGAGAGACTGAATAATATTCCATCCTGCTCCCTGAGGATCAACACTCGGATCGAGAAAGACTATTAAACGCATAAGTTGATAATCCCGCAACAGCATATCGGCAATTAATGATACAGTGATTGAAACAATGATAATCAATGTACCATAACAAATCCAATAGAAATAACGCTTTTTAAAAATAAAAAATCCGGATAGTGAAAGAATAAATACCCCCCCCATCGCTGCCAATGAATAGAGAAGGAACTGATTGTTGGCAATGACATCAACAATTTTCACCTCTTCCTGTATGATGACATCTGTTAAGACCGGCAGTATAATAAGCGCTATGAGAAAAAAACAGCAACACAATAGAAATAGTAAATGTCCCAACTTTGCCTTCGCGATAAAACTGATAAACAGGAAAATAGGAAGATAAACTAATGCCGTTCCTAAATCCGGCTGTATGAGAATTAGTCCTACAGGAAGTGAAATGATAACAAAGCCGGTAAAAAAACGAATAAAAGAACCCGCACCCTCTCTATTGTTGGCATAGAAAGCCGATAGAAAGAGAATGGTGGCAATTTTTGTAAACTCTGAGGGTTGTATCCCAAAACTAAAAACACCGAGCCACGATCGCGCTCCATTGACCCGCTCACCGAAAAAGAGAGTGAAAATCAGAAGCGCAATAAAAAAAAAATATATGTAGGGTGAAAAAAAGCGCAACCTTTCATAATCAACAAACGCGGTGCCGATAAGTAAACCCAAACCGGTACTTGCCCAAATAATCTGCCTTATATACTCATTTGAAAAAACAATACCGGTCGATGAAACCCCGCTTGAATAGATGAAAAGTATACCGATAACCATAAGAACAAAAACCGAGAAAAACAGGAAAACATCAAACCGCAAAATGGTTTTCGATCTCATTGTATATACCAAACATTCAAACTTTCCATGGCTTCCTGGTACGTTTCACCGGCAAAATAACCTTGGAAAATGATATTTGCGGCTTTTGGCGCCCACCATTCCCATTCATTTGCAGCCTCAACCATAACAACAACCACTATCTGATCGTCGGGGTTTTCCGCGTTATACGGCCCGAATGCTGCAAACCAGGAATTCCATCTGTCTTCAAATCCGGCCTGACCGGTGCCTGTTTTTCCGGCAATTTCCACCGCTTTTGTGCTGATAACAATGTTTGCGGTACCGTCAGTTATGACGCCCCTCATAGCCTTTCGTACACTCTGAAAGGTACTTGGTCGAATGGATGACTTTTGAAGCACCTCCTGCTCATTGGTTTTGATGAGTTCCCCGGAAATCGGATCACGAATTTCTTTTAGAAGATGTGGTTTATAAACAACGCCGTCATTAACGATCATTGCTACCAGATTAGCAATTTGGATCGGTGTAACGGACAGATATCCCTGCCCAATGGAAAGGTTCATTGTATCTCCGCCAAGCCACTTTGCGTGATAGACCTTCTCCTTCCATTTTGGCGTAGGAATAAGTCCGGCGACCTCTCCCGGTAAATCAATCCCTGTGACTTCTCCCAGACCGTAGCGTTTGGAAAAATCAACAATCGTATTGACACCCAAATATTCAGTACCCAATGTCCAAAAGAAAACATTGCATGACTGTGCCAAGCCGTCGAAAATATCCAAAGGTCCGTGCCCGGTCTTTTTATGGCAATGAAACACTCTGTCTCCATACTGTATTTTTCCATCACATACAATCTTCGTATCTATCGGTATTGCCTCCTCTTCAATTGCAGCTGTCGTCATAACAATTTTAAACATTGAAGCAGGAGAGTAACTTGATTGAATCGTTCTATTGAGAAAAGGAAAATCGGGATTGAGTGAAAGTTCTCTATACCGGTTTCGACCTTCTTCCGTATAGAAAAGATTTGGATCGTACCATGGATAAGAGACCAGAGCCAACACTTCTCCTGTTGAAGGTTTTAGAACCACTACAGATCCTATTCTTTCGCCAAGAGCTCTCTCGCACAATTTTTGGACGTGACGATCAATTGTAATGACAATATTCTTCCCCAAAAGAGGCGGAGTTTCTTCTTCTTCCTTTTCAATGCTGCGCCCGGCAACATCCACGGTACTGAATCGTTTGCCGGGTTTACCCCGCATAATCTCATCGTATTTTTTTTCAATACCGCTCTTCCCGAGGACGGAATTCATATCATACCCCTCATTATAAAGGACTTGAAGCTCCTCTCGGGTAATATCGCCAACATAACCTAAAACGTGAGAGATAGAACCCGTTTCAGTATAGCTTCTGATGGATTTCTTATGCCATGTAACCCCTGGGAAATCATCAATATGTTCGGCAATATATGATATTGTTTGAAAAGAAACACCGGATTTTATTTCTACCGGCTGATACAGGTTTAAATATTCAGGAGGAATATTTTTCCGTATCTCTTCGCTGCTTATATCTAAAATTGGGGCTAAAGAGTTTGTAACGCGTTCCAATTCTTCTTCACTAAGTTCACCCGGAATAATGTCTACTGCGAAACTATCGATATTCATGACCAGAGGGACATCATTGTTTCTATCGTATATCTCTCCCCGTTGAGCAGGAATAGGATATATTCGCTGAGCGACTTGCTTTGCTCTTTTCTTATATTCTGTACCTTTTACAATCTGGAGAGAAAAGAGATAACCGGCATACGTTAACATTGAGGCAATAAAAAGTACTATAAGGAAAAGGATTCTACCTTTAAGGCTCATATTTGCTTATCGAATACCTCCGCTGCTTTTTATTTTGAAAATTTTAAATAATTTCAAAAATCCGAAAAGGAAAGGTGCTATGACAACATTCATTCCTATTTCCACCCATAACGTAACACCGAAAAACGGTTTCAGCATTCCTTCCGGAAGTAAGAGAATACCAACGAAGAAGCTTAGAATCGCCTTCAAAAGAGTAGCAACGCTCACAAGAATCATTGGCATAAAAATCGGATCGACAAAGACCTTTCCCTTTAGCAAACCATAGAGGAAGCCAATGACAGTCCGAATGAAGGTATAAAAACCCAACGGAGATGTCGATAAAAAATCTTGAACCATTCCCGCAATGAATCCCCCAATCTGTGCCTTCATGCTCCCTTCGCGAATTGCAAAGAAAATCAAAAATAAAAGAGAGAGATCGGGAATCACACCCTTGATGGTGACATTTTGAAGAACCGTAGATTGGAGAATAATGGAGGCTGTGATTAATACATGTGGCAACCATATACTTGCTGAACTCATCTTCTCTTGTGCTACTCTTCTTTGTTTAAGACGAAAACATACTCTATCTTTGAAAAATCAATGATAGGCTCAATTTCAAGTTCTAATGTCGTTTCGTATTCTTTTCCGCTTAGGGATCGCACCCTCCCGATATAGATGCCTTTTGGATAAATAGATTGCATGCCTGATGTAATGACTAAATCTCCGTATCTGATCTCATTCCTGGCCCTCTTTTTGACATATCGCATAATTACTCGCGATTCGCCGTAGCCGGAAACCAGTCCTTCATATCTTGCTACTTGTAATCGAGCTGCGACATAACAACTGTTATCAAAAATCGGTAACACTTCCGAGCTTGTGGCCCCAACTCCAACCACCTTACCCACCAATCCTTGAAAACCATCATGAAATGCAATAACCGGCATATTGCGCTCCACCCCGTCTCTCCTGCCCTTGTTTATCATCATAGTATTGAAATAATTACCCGGATCTTTACCGATTATTTCAGCAGGAATATGATAATATCCAATTTTCTCCGAAAAACCCAATTGCCGGCGTAATTGTTCATTTTCCAGGCGTAATTCGACAATATTCCTTTCTATTTGCCCATAATCACTCAGTTGAACCTGCATTTCTTCAAATTGAGTGCGAAGTTTTTTTAGCTCATTTATCGAATTAATGGTCCTGGAAACAAAAGTACCAATTTTTGATATTCCTGATTGGGTCAAAGAAAAAACGGAAAGCCCTACATTTTTCGGTTCAACAACAAAAGCATTGGTACTTACCACAAGACAAATAAGAGAAACGAAAACCAATACTGTAA
>CAZJBZ010000204.1:0-8296 GCA_964543975.1 uncultured Spirochaetales bacterium | reverse complement strand
CCTGAAAAAAGGACGAGGCGTTCGAGTTGTCGGCAGACTAAAACAGCAGCGGTGGAAATCGGGAACACCTCTATTGATTTCGCCCTGTTATATGCCGATTCGATCCAGAAATTAGTTGAAACCCTTCAATCAACGAACGAAGAGTATAAAAAATTTATGTCGAAAGCTGATTCCGATTGGGGTAAACAGGATTTTTCCAATTACAGTATCAATCTTGAAAATAGTACACGCCTTATTACCGAACTCCCCGACAAGGCACGTGTTTATCTCGAAGATATCGAAACCGCAAAAAGAGAAAATTATGAATACTGGCTTGAGTACTACGCAAGACTTGCTCGTAAGGCAATTGCCCATATAACAAAACGGTATATGCAGGAAGAAACCCTCCGTCACCGTGCGGAAAGAGCTTAGATCAGATTTACTTCATCAGATAGAAGACCTGCCGTAGACGAAGAAACTGACCAATCGTGGTTTACCTGGGAAGTTTTTTTACCAGGATACCAAGAGAGATGAGCAGCGGATCTTTGTATTTACAATGCCGTTCAGTTGTAGTATTATAAGCATGTAATGAGCATACAAAACTGCTACAAACCTGTAAAACGAGGTGGTGAGAATGATGAACATCAAGCCTTCCGCCGCTATTCGAAAAAATTACAATGAGGTTTCCGAACTATGCAAGCGGTCAGGAGAACCGGTCTATCTGACGAAGAATGGCGAAGGAGACTTGGTAGTAATGGATATCGAAACATATACGCGGCGTGAAAGCATGCTTTGCCTCCGCGAAAACTTGATTGCCGCGGAGGAAAGCCGGTTAGACGGTAAAAGCGGCTATTCCATCAACCAGGTCTCAGATATGATGAAAGCTGCCGTCCGGGAAGTGCTGGGTGGACAGCACAAATAAACAGTATATCGTGATCATCTCTGATGAGGCGGCTCAGATGCTGGTTTCCCATGCCCGCTTTGCCGCGTTGGTCGGTGAAGAGGCTGCGTTGTGTCTTATTGCAGAGTTTGAGGAAAAAACAAAATCATTGGAAAAATTGCCGGAGAGCAATCCATGGCTTGATGATCCACTGATACCCAAAAGAAAATACCGCAAGCTCCTGACGGCAATGCGATACATGCTCCTTTATCAGATGAAAGGCAGCACGGTCCATGTCGACGCCATGGTAGATTGCAGGCAGGATTATAACCGGCTGCTATAGGGAAAAAGGATTTTTGCTTCGCTACACTTTCTGTAAGGAGAGGGATGTCGGAGAAAACAGAACACCGATGTAAGATTAATACTGTAACAGGCGGTTCCGAAAGGTATGATCTGAGAAGTACCTCTTAAGACAAAGGAAGACCGGACAAGTCGAAGTGCCCGGAAAAGGTGGATCATTCTTAGGTAATGATGAAAAGAATAGTACAAAAAATAAGACGGAAGCTGATTCATTACAGATACGTATCGAATATATCGGTTTCCGAAGTTGCAAGGCCGAGGCTGAGTATAGCAAGGAGGCCGTTCCACTATGTCCTCGAAGGAGAGTCGTTTCCTCCTATCCGGGCGAAACTCCAATCGATCGGCGAGCGGCTGGTTGCGGATATCGACCCTTCCGGCAGCGTCCTCATAAAGATCAACCTCAATTCTTCCAATCCTTATCCCGCCTCGACCTCGGGAGAAATGCTCCTGGGTCTTGTCGATTTATTGATAGAGCACGGAATACGGAATATTGCCGTCGGGGACTGCTCGTCCACCCCCTTTTTACCGACAAAAAAAATCTTTTCAACCCTGCACTTTGATACATTGCTGAAACAGAAGGCGAACGTGGTCTCTTTTGAAAGTGAGGATTGGGTGCGGCTTGAGACCGGAACGCACTACCTGCAGGAAGTAATCGTTTCTTCCTGCGTGTACCGGTATGATACCCTTATCAACCTGTGCAATGTAAAAACCCATCAATCGGCCGATTTTTCCCTCGCCATGAAAAATTTGGTCGGGTTTCTTCACCCTCAGGAGCGGCCGAAGCTGCATGAAGCGTACTTACGGGAAAAAATCGCCGAATTAGGCATGGTGATTCAGCCTGATATTACGATAATGGACTGAAGAAAAGTGTTCATTTCCGGCGGCCCGAACCAAGGAATGTCAGCTGAGGGCGGCCGGGTTTTCGTCAGCAACGACAGGGCCTCAATCGAAGCGGCAGCCTATACCTATCTCTACCGTTTAAAAGAAGAAAACAACTGTATCGATCATTTTACCGAAGACCCTTTTGAAATGGCGCAATTCCACAATCTTCTATCGGAAAGGGAACGAATAGTGCCGGAGCGGGACTGGCAACTGCTATGAAAGTACTGCTGGTAACCCCGTATGACCGAAGAACAGACTGCTCAGATAAGAAACTGTCGACGGTCACACGGCAGTACAGCACAGGTCGCTCGAAGTGGATGCCGTTAGGCCCTTGCTGCATCGCGGCCGTTCTTCACGAAAAGGGACACACGGTACGGCTTTTCGACCGGCTGGTAGAAAACCACAAAGCGCATTCCAATCTGCAACTTTTACAGGAGCGCATGAAAAACACCATAGAGGAGTTCATGCCGGACATTGTCGGTTTCAGCACCACAACTCGTTCCATCTACGACACGGCGCTCTGTATCGTTTTTGTTCGCTCGTTTTTCACAGGTCTGATCGTGGCCGGCGGTTACCACACGACCGCCATGCCGGAAGAAACCTTACGAAAAATTCCGGGCCTTGATGCCGTTTTCGTGGGGGAAGGTGAATATTCGATGCTGCAATTGGCTGAAGGGGAACGCACATCCATTCCCGGCGTTGTGTGGAGAAATGGAGCCGGCATCGAGGCAGCTGCACAACACCGGATCGAAGATTTGGACAACCTCCCTTTTCCCGATATGGACATCCTGGACCTCGATTACTATACGGAAGCGGGGACCTCTGCTATTCGTGGTTTTAATCTACGAAGCGTATCGCTTCTCTCCTCCCGGGGCTGCGCCAATCGATGCTCCTTTTGCTCCGAATCACTCACCTTTGGACGGGGAGTTCGGTACCACAGTCCGCAGTATGTCGTAGAAAATGTTGAACGGGTAGTGAAGAAATATTCAATAAACGGAATCTATTTTCACGATAACAATTTTTTGTCCGATCCGGACCGAACAGTCGAGATTTGCAGAAAAATGATTGCAAAGGGGTTTCATAAAAAAGTGAAATGGTGCATTCAGGCTCGTTCGGACCATATAAATTCTGAAATTGTGAAAGAATTAAAAAGAGCGGGCTGCGTAAAATTGGAGATGGGTATCGAGTCCATGCAACAAACCAATCTGGATTCGGTGGGGAAAGGGGAAAGCTTCAGCCACCATATTCAAGCCCTTAGGCAGTGCAGAAAATACGGCATGAAGGTGCACGGCTATTTTATGAACGGTTTTCCGAATGAATCGGTCCAATCACTGCAAGAAGAACTCAACCACATAAAAAAATTGCCGCTCGACAGTGTGCTGTGGAGTGAATTAACGGTGAACCCCGGTACGAAACTTTTTGATGAGGTTGGGGATGACTTCTTCACCAAGAACGAATGGACACAAGAAAATATTGCAAAATTTTATAGTAGGACACTTTTAAGCCCATTGCCGCCGGAAGAAAAACGGAATTGGATGGCAAAACAATACGCACCGTATACAAAATGGAAGACCCGTTTTTCACTGTTACGAAACAACGGACCGCTGTTTCTGTTCAAACGATATCTCGTTAAACGGCGGAAGCCGGGAACACGAGAAAAAATGCCGTACGAACAAAAAAAAGGTCCCTTGGAATGATCGCGGAACTGTCCTTCCTCATAACTATCTGCGCCCGGGAAAGAGGGCTGGTCCCTAAAAGGGCTTTCCGCTTCAAACAAAACCAAACCGTCAACGAGGAGTTGCTGCTCGAACTTGCCGACAGACACGGAGTAAACGGACTCCTCTACAAGGGGCTCTCCTCATCACACCCAAACCTGCTGACCGAAAACGGTATGGACACTCTGCGGAAACGGCTGTTATTTCATAAGGTGCGGGTCCAACGGCTGCTTGCCGAATGGCCCGGTATAATCGAGACGGCAGAGAGGAGCGACATCCCGGTGCTGACAATAAAAGGCCCGGCATTGGCACTGCAGCTTTACGGTTCACCCCACTCTCGGGAATATTGCGACCTGGACCTCTTTATTCCCACTAAAGGCGGGGACCTTCACCTCTTAATCGCGGACTTCGATAAAACCGGCTATCATATCGCTGCAGGTAATCACAGCTCTACACCGTCCCAGCATCGGTTTGCGTTACAGAAAACCAACCATCTGGTAGTGGCTAATGAGAAGAAAAAGGTCGGAGTGGAAATCCACAGTAATCTATTCGGACTGATCCAGAAAATGTATACAGTCCCCGCACAGGAGCTCTTTAAGCGGAGTGGGAATGTGGAATGGAACGGAAAAAAGTTCCTCTCGCTCGGGAAGGAGGACAATACAGTGTTCATTTTTACTCACAGCATAAAACACGCATGGTCGTGCTTAAAATGGGTGTTGGACGGGGCGCTCCTTTTTCACAGCTACAGCGAAAAAGAGCGGAAATCCTTGCTGAGGATGGTGAAAGAACTCGGCCTTGAACGGGTATTCGCATCTTCAATACGGTTCATCAGGACGATTATTGAGTTGCCGCTGTCCGATTCGATTAAATCGATGCTCGAAAAAAGAGACGGGACTGTAAACCGTATCGTCTCTTACCTATCCCGATCTTTTCAAGGAAAAATAGCGTACCCGTCCCAAAAAAAGAGAGATAAAGTAAACCGCCTCCTCTTCCAGCTAAAGCTCAAAAAAAGCATACCGTATAAACTATCGGTCCTGAAGGAGAAAATCATCCCGGGCGAAAAAGAGTTCGAACTGATTGCTCTACCAAATTCATTCTCATTTCTCTATTGGATTATCCGGCCGGTGAGGCTTCTCCTTCTTGGCTGGAGAAGGCCGTAGGGGCCTTGTTCCCGACTTTTACAGAGAGGAATTCCGCTTGGCCGATTTCTCGATTTTCGGGGTGGGCAAATCCGAATCATCGATAAAAAGTCGGTACGGCTGCTTCAATCTCCACCGATTAGCATTCGGCTCGAGGGTCCCGATTACACGCTTACCGTAGAAGAGTGTTAATCGGACCCCGTTTTTGTTTTTATATCTGTATACTCGGTACTTTTTGCGCTCCGAAGCCCTTCCCATCCTGAAGCCCATGAGTAGCGCTGTTGTTCGGCGGACAGCTTTTACCAGGAAAAGAGTAGAAACCGCGGGTTTTATCAGTTTGAGAGTCCCTTTCATTATTCTGAGTTTGGCAGCAATCAGAACAGCGGTAGTTCGTCCGCCTCTCCCGCCCTTTACACGTCGAAGAACAGCACCACGGTCCACATATTCAACCAACCCTACGACACGATTGAAGGGAACAACCTTTTTATCGGTAGAGAGATTGTTATCACCTTTCGTCACCAGACCTTTTTCTCGGACCGAAACAATACGGTGGGTTACGACATGTTTGTTTTTCCCGGCAGTAAAAACGATAACATCACCCGGCTGGAATGACGCGGCATCAACAGGAGCAACAGAGAGCGTGTCTCCCTCTTTAATGGTGGGTCGCATACTGTTCCCGTAGTGGTTGATTACCATCGTTCTCATTATAACAAAGCTTTTTCCATTTGCTCCCAAAATCTCCCATACCTGCCGGCCTTCAGTTTATAACAGGGCAGCGCTTTTGCAATCTCTACCGCGTTATGAAACAGGTGATACTGAAACCTACGGTTCTCTTCCGAGCTCTTGTCCCATGAAGGAGTAAAAACGCGCGAACTTGTCGACGCGTTGAGTACTACGACCGCAGCGGCAGGTTTAAGAGGTGTCGCTTGATCTTGGTCTGATTGCTCGAGACAAAAAATCGCTTCGAGCGGGATGTGGCGTGAAGTGTCCCATGTTGTGCTCGACCTTTTTAAAATCCACTCACTCCAGGTAGGAAGCGGATACGCTCGATACTTCCCGCTACCCTCCTGTACTACCAGCGTTTCGTCGTCACAGAGCACCCTCCACGGTCCCGGAAGCCGGTGACAACTCGTCGATTTCCCGGTGCCCGAAGGAGCGGTCAAGATAACTCCCCGACCCTCCCTTTCAATGAGTGCTCCATGGATTACATAACCGCCGCGTGTCGGAGCATAGAAGTGGACCGGAGAGAGGATGTCGCGCATCTTACAATATTCTCTTCGCGCATCCTCCTCCTTTCCGATATCGCAGATAACCGTAGAAAAATCATGCGCATAGAGAAATCGTATCCCCCGAAGCTCGTACCGTTTCCATCCGTTATCGTCATTCAGCTGACCGCGTACCGCAATAATCCTCCGATCGCAAGGAGCTTCATCAGTTTTCAACTGCATGATTGAAGCGAACCGCTGCATCCATCGAGACGTAGCTTCGGTCGAAACAAACCGCCATCGGCCTATAGTAGAGAACGGCAAAGTATAAAAACCGGTTGTCTGTTGCTCTGTCATCGTGTGTGAGAAAGGAACTTCTTTCAAAATGGGGTTATGCGGCACAGCAAAAATATCACTACCGGTAAAATGGTGATTTTTGCTTGTGTCTCCATGGACCGTAATTGTTTCGTTTTTAAAGATTCTTGACAAACTGTAAGCCGGGCTCAATCCATTACCGTACAAATCCCTCCCTGGCTCCATTTTATTTCGTCCTCGAGCTTGGTCAGCCGTGGTTTTTCGTACTCCTGCTTTTTCTGCTGTTCTTCCTCTTTGGGAATTCGTTTTCCTTCTTGCTTCGGTTCCATTTCTTTCTCCTCTCAGGATTGGTATATTTCCGCCGCCGGTTCAGGAAGTGTTCCTCCGGCTTCACGATATCTTTTAAGACAATCATCATAACTTGGATGATAGGCGTCGCCGAAAGAGCTGTACGAATTGGCAGGACATCCTCCTGTGCAGTACGCTGCATAGGAACAATCCCTGCAAATTTCGAAAGTATGCATCGCAATTTTGTCCCGATCTCTCAATCGAACAAGTTCAGGATGGTTCAACCAGATGTCCGATACCGAACGCGAGTTGATTAATCCGAGTTCCAGATGGCTCAAACCGCTGCACGGCACAATCATGCCGTCCGGTCTGACGGTAACTGAATTGAGCAGGGTTTCACAAACCCACAGTTTTCCCTCGTGCTCCAAGGGTTCTCTGCCCGATCGATAGGCCCTTTCGATGTATTCCCACGATTCTTCATCGGTCTTTGATCCGAAATTATTGCAGACTTGATTTGAATATTTTCTGCTTAGCTCCTTTTTCGCTTTCATTGCGGTCAATCGTTCGTCATGGTCCAGCACTATGTTGTCCGCTTGAGAAAGGCATAACCCAAAGGGGGACACATTATTTACCAGCATTTTATCCACCGTCAGTTTCTCTAGAAGAAACTCAGCGATTTCACCCAAATGGTGCACATTCCTTTTATGGACCGTAACACTCGCCGTCACGGGAATATTTCGATGAAGAAGAAGCTTTATTCCACGAACGGCTTTTTCAAAAGAGCCTTCGCCTCGAAACGGATCGTGCATCGAGGGACTCGAACCATCGATTGACAGCTTGATCTCATTACAGCGGCCGGTCTGAGCGATATACTCCGCCAGTTTTTCCGTAATCAGAGTACCGTTACTGGTCACTCGAAACCGCATGTTATTGTGAACAACTTCTTCGATGATCTGCGTGATATCCGGACGGGAAAAGGGTTCTCCGCCATGAAACGTGACTTCCATCACCTTGCATTGTCTGAGTTCTTCAAAAAAGGCAAGCCATTCCCGCAGGGGAAGGTCGTGATCAACATCACTGCTTCCGGAAAAGTGGTAGCAATAGGCACAGCGCAGATTGCATGAATTGGTTATCAGAATATGGACAACCCTGGGAGTTTTCATGACCCTGCGGGGACCCTCAGGTTTCATAGCCGACCAACCCGTTCTCGACTAAGTCCCCGAGAAACTGTTCGACTTCGTTGTCAACATCGTCGCTGGCATGCTGAAAACTTTCGGATACTTTTTGCTTAATCGTTTGGAGATCGTTCGTACCGTCGAGGAGTTTCCAGATAAAAACTCCTACCCGGTTAAGACCGTAACCGTCACCGGTATCGGGATCGAACAGAACGGAGAAATCGTCAAACTCTTCACGGAGGATAACCTGAGGATTTACACGCGGAATTGTGCCACCAACCACAAATTCGCCCTCCTGTCTGTCTATGAAATGGCTTGATGAAGAACAAGCGGCGATCCTCTTTTATCGTACGCTATT
>CAZJBZ010000203.1:0-8302 GCA_964543975.1 uncultured Spirochaetales bacterium | reverse complement strand
GTTGACTAGGATCTCCTATCGCCCGTATGATCTTTGCCTGAATGTCGGATATTCCGTTCTGTGGATCGATTAATCGATAGGTTTTTAGATCGAACGCGATAGCATTTATAGTAAAATCTCTACGCTTCAAGTCTTGATCAATCGACGGTGTATATGAAACGGAATCCGGTCTTCTATTGTCACTGTAATCGCCTTCAACCCTAAACGTTGTTACCTCGAAATGTGTTTTTTTGTATAACACGGTTACAGTTCCGTGGTTAATGCCGGTGGGTATAACGCGATGAAAGAGTTTCATTATCTGTTCAGGATAGGCATCTGTTGCTATGTCGTAATCGATAATTTGAAGGTCGATCACCATGTTTCGCACGGCACCGCCAACGAGAAAACATTGAAAACCGGCTTGAAGGATAATTGTGGCGACTTCCTTGACTGTTTTAGGTATGGTTTTTGTTATTTTCACTCTTTTAGTAAACACGGAACTTTATTGAACTGTCAACAAGAGAATCCTGCTTGAGGCGGGTGGGACCGGACGATTGCTCAATCCGTCTCACCCGTCATCATCCCGCTCTGATCGTGCAATGAATTAAAAAACGGCAGCAAAATGCTGCCGTTCCGTGATTGTTCTTCGAAAGCGCGTCCGTCTATTGAAATAACTGCATGACGGATTGCATTTTCTGATTGGCCTGAGCAAGCATTGCGGTAGAACTTTGTGTCAGTATCTGATACTTCACATAATTGACCATTTCGCTTGCCATATCGGTATCTCGTATTCGAGATTCCGCTGCTTGGAGGTTTTCCGATCCTATGGATAAACCTCTCAGAGCATGTTCCAATCGGTTCTGGTATGCCCCAAGATCGGCCCTTTGCTTATTGACGGTAGTAAGAGCTTTGTCGATCACTGAAAGAGCAATATTCGAATTATCGGGTGTCGAAAGGGAGATGAAAGTTGCGGCATGAGGTAAACCGTTCGCGCTTTGTACCCCAAGCCCTTGAGCCGTCATGGTCCCGACATAAACTCTTTCTCTTTGGTCCATGTTAGCACCGATGTGGAGCCACATGCTGGCTGTTATTGTGTTGTCGCCTCTTTCCCTGGCAAATCGACCGGTAAGCATATTCAATCCGTTGAATTGCGCGTGTGATGCGATGCGATTTATCTCATCGACAAGCTGAGAGACTTCAACCTGCATCTGCATACGGTCCTCCGCGGTATAAATACCATTCGAAGACTGAATAGCCATTTCACGCATACGATGAAGAATATCCTGTGTCTCTTGAAGGTACCCTTCGGTAGTCTGAATGAAAGAAATACCGTCTTCGGCATTCTTTTCCGCGCGACGAAGACCCCGAATTTGGGCCCGCATTTTCTCAGATACTGCCAATCCGGAAGCATCGTCTCCCGCCCTATTGATTGTTTCACCGGAAGAGAGTTTTTCCATGCTTTTGTCTAAAGACGAGTTGTTAAACTTCAACTGTCGATGAGCAAATAGGGCACTTAGGTTGTGATTGATTACCATATAATCCTCCTTGATAGTATTGACCGGACATCCTTGTCCAGGTTCCTGTATTTTATTTCGGAAAAATAAAAAATCACTTTAGAACTATTTAAAAAGTTTATGCTATAATGGGTAGAAAATGAGCGGTGTATTAATAGTAGGCGGGAAATGTCCGAATTATGAACTTATCAAGGAATCTATTGATAACGCGGAGATGATTGTCGCTGCAGATTCCGGGTATGACTATGCAAAAATGCACAATATCTCTCCGGACTATGTTATTGGAGATATGGATTCGGTTCAAAATAGAACAGACATTCAGGAGTTACCGGAAGAAAAAAGGAAGATCGTCAGTCGTGAAAAAGACGCCACAGATACAGAATTGGGATTAGATTATTTGTGGGAAAAAGGAATTAAGAAGGTTATGATTATTGGCGGAGGCGGAGGACGTTTCGACCATCTCATAGGAATTTTAACACTATTTGAGAGAAACCCGCATCCTTATCAATGGATAAACCATAACGCGAGGGTAGTTGCAGTTGATACGACTTTAACGATAAACACAGAAATTGGGGATGTGCTCTCTTTTTTCCCAATAGGTAGTAGTCCGTGTACAATGGAATCCAAAGGTTTGAAATGGCCTTTGAATGGATTGAAATGGATAAGAGGTGATATGGGAATCAGTAATGAAGCTTTGGAAAATACGATCGAGATACAGGTAAAGGAAGGACGACTCATTATGGTTAAAACGCTACGGAAGGAGCGAATAGTTGAGTGATGGGACTGTCTTAAGAGAATTAACACGAAGCCTCTCTGAAAAAGAACGGAGAGAATTGCTGGATAAAATAAATAAGAGCATCAGTATTCGAGAAGAAAGTGAAAACAGCATTTATCCGAAAGAGATGAATGAGGAGGAGCGGGATATACTGATAAATCACGACATGGAAATTGCGCCTTTTACTCTGCGTTTCCTCCTTTGGTTTAAAAATTTATTCAGTAATAAGAGCAAGAAAGAATTATTTATTACTCTGAAGTTGAATTCTTTGAAAAAATCCATACAACGGCGAAATCCGGGACTAACAGGTTTTGAATCCAGAGATCTAACGCCGAAAACAGCTCAGGAATTCTTTAATCTCTATGTTGTGGTCAACCCGCTTATTCCGCTTTTTCGTAAAATGTGGAAAAACTCTTCGGGGCTTGAAAACGCTCTCATGAAACTGATTGAAAGACGAATTTCCGAGGCCAAATCAAAACTGTTCGATTTAGTTACGCAATCGGAGATGGAAGAAATTTACAATGAAAAAGGGGCGAAAGATAAAATTAGAGAAGTAATTAACAAAAAGATCGATCGATATGTCGATTCAATACCGGACGGAGTCTTTGTGGATTTAGAGAACCAAATTAAATCAATTCACTATTTAAAGGAGATTGTCCTCTATCCTTACCACCCCTTTTTCGACCTTTTCCATTTCTCACCACAACCAACTGATGAAAAACCGATTTTTAAAAGTGCCTCCGCCGTCCTATCGCTGGAGTTCTTGGAAAAAATGGTGTACGCGATTTATACAGCAATGAAGATTGAACTGCCGTTACAAACTGATAGCACGTTCGCTTCAGATTTGTTGAGCTCAACATTAGCAACAGTTAAGGCTTCCGAAGACAAAGAGCTTTTAGAAAACACGAAACCGGAAGCGGATAGAGAAGAGGGAGACATAAGACAAACGGACTCAGTCGAATCCGATGATCTATCGGCCGGGAACGTATCTTCGGAGGCATCTGGGCCTGCAAAATCGGATGATAAAACAGAAGAACTTGAAAGTGCGGAACAGAACGAATTAAACCACGAGACCGAAAAAGAAGCGGCTTTCATTCAAAACGGAGAACTATTATTAAAAGCTCTGGAAAGGGTTGTAAAAGCTGTACGGAAATTTTCTCGAGATGTGCCCCTCGTTGAATTAATCCGCTATTTTAAGGCGGATCCTTACTACCAGCTTATTTTTTACATTCCGAAATTGAAGCTGAAGGATTTTTATCACTCTTTTTTGAAGATCAAACTGTTTCCTGAGTTCGATTCTATTTTTCCGGAAATAAGGAAAACGGTCATAGAAAAGAAAATTAATGAACTTTTTCAGGGTAAGAGGCTTACAGGGTTTTTGCATTATCGTGATTACACGAGCATCGATTTCGAATCATTAGGACTTCCGAAGTTTAAGCATACCCGTTCGATCAGTCTTTTATACAATTTCATAAAGGCATACTACCGAAAATCAATTCAGGAGATCATTCAGATTCTCAGTAGAGGACTGCTAAAACAAAATCGAATAACTTTGAACAGATTGCTTCTTCATGCCGCTTCAATTGAAGACTTGGAGGAAAAAATACAGCTATTCGATGGGACTCTTTCCCCTGATGAAGAAGATGGAAAATTGTTCCAAAGGATACGACATAGCCTTTCTACCGATTCGACTCACCAGCGCTTATACCGAAATCTCATAAATCAGAAAGACAAAGAAGCGGAAGCCTGTATTCAGAAAGGGAAAGACAGCTTTTTAGGGGTAAAAAAAATATTTGATGAGCTTCTTTCAAGCCCGATGGAAAGCATGAAGGAAAAACTCAATATCCTTTTTACTGTGGGAGGAAAGGCTTTAACGTTGGGAACACTTCTTAGAAGTCAATCCGAACAGATAGCAAAATTCTATAATCTACTGAATCAGATGTCGCGAATTGAAGCCGGATCATGATCTATTTTTGTTTTTATCTTTTCCGCCGTCTTATCAGGACTTTCCAACAAAACCCGTGTTCCTGAAATAATATCGGTTATTCCTGCCTCATTTGGATAACGGGGAATGATATGAAGATGTAGATGCGCAATGGAAGCGCCGGCTACTAAGCCCATATTGTATCCAATATTATAACCACTTGGATTTTGTAGTTCATCAAGAATATTCAAAAAAAAACAAGAAAGTTTCTGTAGCATACAATTTTCCTCATTCGTAAATTGTCTAATATCTTCAATATGTCTTCGAGGGAAAATGATGAGGTGACCCGGATTATATGGATATAAATTGACGGAAACGATAAATAAATCGTTTTCATAAACGGTTAAATCAATAACCTTTGAGGATTTATCGGTTATGAGACAGAGAATACAACCTTCCGGTTTCTCGCCTTTAACATAAGAAAGTTTATTGAAATTAAAGAAGTAGTGCAATTATTAATCCTCATTCAAAATCTCAGGAATCATATCAGCCGACAAATCGATCTGTTCTTTTTCAAGAGCCAGGTATTTCAAAAGGATTGGATATTCCGATAAAAGTTTTCCGTATTCACGCAACAGCTCTATCCTTTTTAGATCCTCAGCTTTTGCCTGAGCGGAACTTCGTATTTCATTGACCAAAACTTGCCTTCGAACATCCAATACGTCATAAAAATTCCTTCGTACTCTTTGATACAATTCAAAATCGGGTGTTTGAAACCGTTCGAGAAACACCGAATTAAACTCTAAGTGAGGAGAATCACGTTCTAAAATGGAGAGAAGTTCTTCCTCAAACCCTTTAAAAGTGAAATTCTCTACACTCATCATGCTGCTCGTCGCCGCTTTGTTTTTGAAAAACGTACTAACAAGGGTGCTGATATGCGTCTCTACTTTTTTGTACCATGAATCTACCGTATCTCGCCTTAGCCCTTCCTCTGCTACAAGTTGGGGTAATTGTTCCGAATTGATGTGGTAAGAGACGGATAGTCGAACGTTGTACGAGAAATCGATAGCATTATTAAAATTTTCGGCGTATGTTTCTCCGGACGGTAACTTTCCTGTGATGGAAACATCAATGATTTTCGGTGTTAGCGAGAAACTGTAGAGAGTAAAATTGGTGGGTATCAGCCTCTCCCATCTCCATACAAATTGTCCTGGTTCGATAACGTTTTTATCGTATCCACCTGTTTTTGTGACTACCACTCCATATTCCCCGGGAGGAATTTGTATCTGGACCCAGCCAAAATAAAAGAGGACACCACCTGCAATAAGTAAGAAAATAAAAAGTATTATGAGTTTTTTCATACGCTAAGTCCTTTCTTGTTCACCAAATAGTACTAATATTTGTGTGAGATTTGTTACTATCATATCCGGTTGCAGCGTTTTGCATCGCTCATCATCCGGTCGTAATCGTAAAGAACGTTGATCTCCCGCGAAAAGAGCAGTTTTAAAACCTATCCGAGAAGCCGGATAGATATCGTTGAGCATATCATTCCCAACATAGAGTACCCTTGAAGGATCAATTCCCCATCGGTTCTTAAGCTCCCCTTGGGCTGATTGAAACAGTTTTAAGGATGGCTTTGCCGTTCTCTTTTCAAATGAAAAAAAACAGAGAGAAGAATTGAAACCTAATCCTTCAGATGAATCACCAAAAAAAACGTTGAATAACAGAGGTGTGAAAAGCTGAGCATTGCTGATTAGTCCAAGATGAATGTTCTTATCAACCAGAGAATGAATTGTTTTCAGAGCGTAAGGCATGGGCCATACAGGATTTACCGCTGTTTCATATTCTATCGCGCATACAACGGAGATGTCGTGCACATGTTTTAGTTCAGAAATATGACCTTCTTTATGTAAAAGTATGAGTAATTTCTTCCATACGTGAATAATATCTACTTCAGGGTAGTCGATTCCTTGAGAACGTCCACTTGTATGTTCGTCTTCAATTATACGGTAGAATAGGGTATGGGCTTTTTCGCCGATTAACCGGCTCGTTTTTTCTCCGGCAGGATATATACCGCACTGCTCGAAAACTCGAGAAAAGACGGCAGACGGATTTTCATTTGTAATTGTTCCGATATCTCCGGAACCGGATATAAATAGGGTTCCATATATATCAAAAAGAACGGCTGAAAAATCACCTTTATAGGTAAACTTCGGCTCGACTTTTGTCGGAAGAGGAATGAGAGGTTTGCTTTTATTCCTGATTATCCGTTCAATTTCACCGCGGACTTCTTGGAATTTATTTTTCATACAGGTTTTATTGTACGCGTATTCTGTTATAATCTCAATATGAAAAAAATGTGGCTGGAGACACTTTTCCATAGAATTATCATTTTTCTCACCTTCTTTTTATCCCTCCTGATTCTTCTCTACGGATTGGGGAATATTCAATCTTTCCTTGTTAAGAGTCAACTTATCCTCCTCAGATTAGCAGAGATCGCCAGTTTACTGCTTATTTTTACCGCATTTTATTATACGATAATAACGCTTGGAGTCTCCTTTTTTCACCAAAGAGCTACAGTACGTACCATACTCTTTTCTTTAGCGGGGATAGCTGTCGGAGCCTTTTTTCACCTTTTTGTCAATTTTCTTTTTCGATGGATAAGTACTTAGAGGTACGTGCAAAAATTACAATTATATACAGTATTTATCTTTTTCAATACAGCTAAAATCAATAGCTTCGCAAGTACCTCACGTAATTGAAAATTTTGCACGTGCCGTATAACCCCATTTTGAAAGAAGTTCGCTATAATGAAGCCTTTGTGAAACGGAATTGACCGCGCCATATGTTACTGGTATAGTTTCGCTATGGTTTCAGCAGTACGCGGGGCAACGTGTGTAAAAAAGAATTCCAAAGATTTAATCCGGAAAGCTTCCGTTGATTTAATAACGTCTCTTCTTTCGCGGAATAAAATTACTGAACGTCGGATTATCAGTATCATTTTTTCAGTCACTGAAGATTTAGATGCTGGAAATCCGGCATCTTCGATACGAGCTATCGGTTTCAAAACAGTACCGCTCTTTTGTGTTCAGGAAGCTACGGGTAACGATTCACTTGCAGGAGTTATCCGAGTATTGGTAACCTATAGACGTTTTTTCTCCTTTGGCAAACCAAAGCCGGTTTATGCAGGCGGCGCCGAAGTATTACGGGCCGATCTTTTTTCCTAAAAAAATGGCATCTTTTGAAATACCGTTAAAAACTGTTGTCGATATAGCACGCATGAGACGAGCTTCCCGTATTGTCGAGACTATTTTTTCTAAACTGAAGACTATCATAATTCCAGGTAAGACTACCGTCGATATTGAGCGGTTTTGTAATGAATTAATGAAAAAAAGTGGTGTTCAATCCGGATTGCTCGGTTTTAAAAACTATCCGCATACAATTTGTACTTCGATCAATAATGTTGCTGCCCATGGTTTACCTGGCGGGCATGTCCTTCAAAACGGTGATATTATTTCGATAGATATCGTTGTAAACGCGGATGGATGGTTTGGAGACGGTGCTTGGACTTATATTGTGGGGACCCCGAATCGTGACCTTGTTCGATTAGTGAAAGCAACGTGGCAGGCGGTGGTCAAAGGAATTATGTACGCCCGCCCCGGAAATCGTCTTGGTGATATTGGTGAGATTATTCAGGAAACGAGTCGACGATATGGGTGTTCGGTGCTCGGCGATTTTGTAGGTCACGGCATCGGGAAAAAAATGCATGAAGAACCCAAAATACCCCATTTTGGGAAAAAGAATACAGGATTGGTAATCGTTCCAGGGATGGTTTTTACAATTGAACCTATCTTAACACTTGGTACCCCCCGCGTTACTAAATTAGGAGACGGATGGGCCTATATAACCTCCGATGGGAGTGTGAGCGCGCAATTCGAACACACTATAGCAATATTTAAAAATAGAACCGAGATTCTCACTTTTTCGCAAAATGATATAAAAAAGTATGTTGACTTTCCTCCTTTCTTTTAATATTTTTTTGGGACACTCATGTTGCCACCTTAGCTCAGCCGGCCAGAGCACGTGACTTGTAATCTCGGGGTCGTCAGT
>CAZJBZ010000202.1:0-8334 GCA_964543975.1 uncultured Spirochaetales bacterium | reverse complement strand
GCCCCCGGAATACCTCCTGTTCCGGTTTTGCCCCTACGTTAGAATAATTCTTTCAGCTCGTTTATTATTGTAAACTCGCGTAATTTTTCGATCGCTTTTTCCTGGATCTGACGGACCCGTTCCCTCGTAATGCCCAGCATTCTGCCGGTCTCCTGCAGGGTACGGGGACCTTCTCCGTTCAACCCGAACCGAAGTTGGATAATCTTCATCTCCCGCTCCGTTAATTTATGAAGAACACTTTCAAACGTATCCTGAAGTGTAATTTGGAATACCAATTCAAAAGGATCAATCGAATCATCATCTTGAATAAGGTCGGCAAGTCTGGTGGAGTTTTCATCATCCACCTCCGTATCCAACGATGTGGTCTCTTGTGAAACTTTTATGATTTCTAGAATTTTGTGTCCCGGAAGATTCATTTTCTTCGCCATCTCATCAACATTGGGATCACGACCCAATTCTTGGGTAAGTTCTTTTGCCGTATAGTAGCACTTCTTTATGGTGTTGAGCATATGGACCGGTATACGAATGACTCGGCCCTTATCAGCTAATGATTTGATTATCGCCTGACGGATCCACCAGGTGCCGTATGTAGAAAAACGACATCCCCTCGTGTAATCGAAACGTTCTACCGCTTCGATAAGCCCTATATTTCCCTCATCAATCATATCCAACAGGTTGAGACCTCTGTGTTGGTATTTCTTTGCGATGGAAACGACCAACCGAAGGTTGGAGGTGATCATTCTGTTTTTGTTCCGTCGTAATTGTTCTTCAATCTCTGTCGTGGAAGTTGTGTAAGCATACGGCGTAAGATGCTCCGCTTCATACTGTTCTTTTAACTCCGCGAGCTTTCTTCGAAGAGAGACAATCTTTTCACCGATTTCTTGTTCCTCTTCGAGTGCAAGTAGAGGATATTTCGCTATTTGTTTAAAATAAAGAGCAAGAGGATCTTGATCGGCCGAGGTATCGTCATCGGAGAAAGAAGTAGAATTGTAATATTCGTTCTCACCGCTTTCGGTGGTGCCGTAATTTCTCGCTTTTCCTTCCATAAAACCCGCTATGAAGAGGCATGCACAGCATATGAAAAACATGACTCCGGTGTCAATGTGCTGTTTTTATACTCTCGGCGCCTTTTCCGGATCAACAGGCTTGCCGTCTTTAAATACGGTGAAGAAAAGCAGAGGTTTTTCACCATGTGGATTTACTCCTAACGTCCCGATTTTCATACCCGGCTGAACCTTGTCTCCGACCTTAACGCTTGTTATTTCATTCCCGCCATACACATATATATAGCGGTCCGGTGATTGAATGAGAATAACTTTACCGAACCCCCGGTAAGGACCGACCCAGACAACTTCTCCGGAAGAAATAGAAACCACCGGATCGCCGCGGGAGCCTTCGATCCGGGTCCCGGCAAGTTTCCCCTCCGTCTCTTTTCGCTCTCCAATCAAAGGCCACACAATATCATCTGTAATGAAGGAGGTAGTTATATCCGAAGAGATCTTTTTTTCTTGACGGGACGATTCACCTGACGGTTTTTCTTTCCTAACCACCGTCACCTTCTCGTCAACGGCAGTTTCTTCGGCCGTCCCGTTTTCCGTATGAGTCACCTTCACTTCGCCTGCTTCCCCCTCCATGACAGGGATGATGAGTACATCATCTATTTTCAAAACATAGTCGGAACCGAGGTTATTGAGCTCCAAGAGTTGATCCACCGAAGTATTATATCGCTTTGCAACGCTGTAGAAGGTATCTCCTTTTTTCACGATATAGTTCGCACTAACTTCCGTTTCGACCGTATTTTGTTCGGGTATAATGATTTTCATCCCCACGGGTAGAGATGTTGGATCTTCAATATTATTGACCTCGATAATTCTTTCCACGGAAACACCGTATTTAACCGATACTCGGTATAGAGTTTCTTGTTCCTGTAATATATGCTGTTTGCCGTCGGCTAAAAGGGAGGTAGTAATGAAAACTAACAGAGTAAGAAAATAGACACGGCGTTTCATAACTTATTCTAATATTCGGTCCCGCCCTTCTAAAACTAAATCAGAAAATAGGCTTAACGGCGGGTCTTACGAGAAATAAGACTATGTGGTTATTGCCCATGACAATTCCCTATCCGCGGGTGTTGCGATCAAGCGGGTTGTGCGATACTATGCATTTTGATGATGGATACACCTCAAAAAGCGAAGAAAATAATCGCGAAGCTTACAAAACGGACCGTTAACGCCATTCGGACCTACAATATGATCCAATCAAGCGACTGCGTCGTGGCAGCGGTTTCGGGCGGGAAAGACAGTTTAACCATGCTCAATATCCTTCTTCGAGTGCAAAAAGCCCTTTCCGCTCCTTTTACTTTGAAGGCGTTGCATGTTATCCCTGACTTTGAAGGGTGTGCTCGTGACCCTCATCTGGAATCACTTTTTAATGAATGGAATGTGGAATACGAACTGCTTCACGTGCCCATTCTCGCCAGGCTCAAACCGGGGAAAACGATGAACTGCTATTGGTGCGCGACACAACGTCGGATGGAACTCCTCGCCTACGCGCGTAAGCACGGATTCTCTTCAATCGCCCTGGGTCACCATTTGGAAGATGTTCTCGAATCGTTGTTCATGAATATGATCTATCAAGGCGAGTTTTCTACAATGATGCCGGTGATGCAGTATCGACACTATCCGCAAAAGGTAATCAGGCCTCTCTGCATGGTAAAAGAGGGAGAAACAAAACAGTTCGCGGAACAGATGGGCCTTACCCCGCTCCTTTCGGTATGTCCCTTCGGAAAGACCTCGAATCGGCTGGTCGTGCGGAAAGCCATCGAAATGCTTGCGGAACAGGGAGATTTCGTCAAAGAAAACATCTATCGGTCGATGAGCAATATCAACATGGATTATCTACCCAAATCTCTCAACGATCAGGGCCCTTCCAAAGGCGCCGGTTCCTCCTGAAGCTGCTCTTTTATCGAGAAACTCGCGTGCTTCGGCAAGGTCAAACTAAAAAGAAATGGACCGAAGGCAAAAACGGCAGCTAAAGAGAAAAGGACTTCGGTACCCACTATTTCCCACAGAAATCCACCGAAAACGGCGATGATGATACTCACTAAATGGTTGATAGACTAACTGCAGCCGCAGCCCGATTCTTATAGCTTGAACGATCTAACCTGACTGTTTATTTGTTCGATTTCCCCGGAAATAACGGATATCGATTCGTTAAGCTCATTCATCGCGTCGTTTATTTGTGTAATTCCGGCACCCATCTCTTGAATCGCGTTCAGCACTTCACCGGAAACATTTTGTACGTCTTCGGTTGTATTTTGTATAACATCCATCTCGCCTTGAATCTCATTACTGCCGTTGTTTACCTCGTTGCTGGTATCGGAGAGGGTACTCATTGCGTTATTGATTTCCTGTGCGCCTGAGGAGAGTTCATCCATGGTATATGATATCTCGGTAAACGCATCGATCGTTTCCTGAGCATTCGTTTCTATGCTCCCGTAAAACTGCAGTGTTTGTTCGGAGGTAGTGCCCAATGATTGAATCGTATCTAAAATCTCTTGTAAATTCGTTGTGATTATCTTCGCGTTTTCCGCGGTTGAAACTGCAAGGTTACGAATTTCTTCAGCCACAACGGCAAAACCGCGCCCCTGCTCTCCGGCGTGAGCGGCTTCAATTGCCGCGTTCATCGAAAGAAGATCAGTCTGAGAAGATATATTATTGATTACATCGATCATCTCGATCATTTCAGCGGCCCTGTTGCTTATTGCCTCGATCTGATCACTCGTCTCATTAATCTTCTCTTTTCCATCGGATAATGACTGCATCAGTTTTTTTGTCGATTCCGACTTTTCATTCGCGGTTTTCGCAATGCTGCCGATCGAGGCGCTTATTTCTTCCACAGCGGAGGAGGTTTCGGTGACAGCAGAAACCTGATTATTGATTTGCGATCCCAGATTGTCGATATTATCTCTTATTCCGGAGACGGCTGATGTTGAATCAGCAACGCTTCTGCTTAATCGAGATATTTGGTCGTTCATCGATCGTATGGTGGCTGCAATCTCATTCACGGAGGATGCAGTCTGTGCGGCACTTGTAGAAAGTGTCTGATCCCGCTCTTGGGTCTTTTCAACAGAAGTCATAATGCTGGAGGCAATACGACGCAGCCCCTCCTGCATCTGCAGCATCGATTGGGCGATACCGGTTGCCCGTTTTGCAGCCGTATCGATGTTTTGTGATAGATCGCCCTTGGCAATAGACTCGGCGAAACGCATAACGGTAGCCGGTTCTCCGCCTATCTGTGATAGAATGTTTCGGGCGATAAAAAAGCCCAATAGAAGACCGATTATAAGAGCGGCAGGAGTCATTATTTGCATTATAAACCGTGTTTGTTCTTCATTTTGTCGTGCAGCTTCGATTGACGCATTGTTAAATGCCTCTACCTGAAGCATTATTTGTTCTACCGCTTTTGAAATAGCCTCTTCTTCCGGTTCAATCATCTCCATATGCATTTCAATGGTCCCGATCTTACCGGCCCGCACATCATCCAAGGTCATTCGGACGTGAGAGCTGTAGGTTTGATAATCTTCTTCAACCGTTACGATCCGGGAGAATAACGATTTAAACTCCGTTTGTAACTTTTTGGATTTGACATTCGCAATCGCGGCGTTAATAATTTCTTTACTCCGCCGTAGGTTGGCAAGAAGAAGCTTCTCCTGCTCTAAAAACGTTTCTTCGGCAGTTGATAGTCCTACCGAATCGTCCATAAGACCGTAACGAATTGCTTTTTCAAGCCAATGGGCCTGTTCCAGCTGATTAATTGTTACCGAAGTCATCCGCTGATAAAGCGGTAGATTTTCATTCGCAATCTTATCCAATTCTTGTCCGGTCTGAATAATTTTAAGAAGACTGAATCCGGAGGTGACAAAGATAAAAAGTATCAGTAACAGCACTAAACCAATAATTTTTACGCGTAATTTCAAAATGCTCTCCTACCGTAAAGAAAATTGTTTGACATTTTTCTTTCTTACTATTTTCTTAATATAAGAGGTAAAAACAAAAATAACAATATAATAAAAGCGGATACATTCCCTTCATTAGAGGGATGAATATTTTTTCTAACACAATATGAATTCTACTTTAAATAAAACAAAAATAGAGTTCCCGGAAAATTTTATATGGGGGGCCGCAACATCCGCGTATCAAATCGAAGGATCTTGGAACAAAGACGGAAAGGCGCCCTCAATCTGGGATGATTTTACACACCGCCCCGGGACAATCATCGACGGGTCAACCGGAGATGTCGCCTGTGATCACTATCATCGGTTTGAAGAAGACATAAACCTGCTCTCCGCGTTAAACTGTCAAGCGTACCGTTTTTCAATATCGTGGTCTCGAGTCATCCCACGCGGTACGGGCAGCCTAAACAGCAGAGGAGTTGATTTTTATAATCGGCTAATCGACGGGCTTTTAGAAAGAGGAATTACCCCGTTCATCACCCTATTTCATTGGGACCTTCCCTCGGCTTTAGAAGAAAAGGGAGGATGGCTGAAACGGAGCATCGTGAATGCGTTTACTGAATACACCGATAAAATGGTTGACCTATTTCACGATCGCGTAAAACATTGGATAACTCTTAATGAGCCGATAAGCGTTGTCGGTGCGGGTTACGGGGGAGGTGCCCATGCCCCCGGTTATAGAAACCCGCTCAAAGTTCTGCAAGCGGCGCATTTCCTGCTTCTTTCACATGGTAAAGCGGCACAATTAATCAAAAGAAAAGATCCGTCTTTAAAAGTGGGAATAGCCAACGCGTTCTCTCCGGTTTATCCGCAAAACAAAAGGGATGAAAAGGTCGTTGCTCGAATAAGCGCTTTTCTTAATAAACTGTTTTTAGATCCAATTCTGAAAGGCTCCTATCCCGTGGAAATAGAAATTCTCATACGGCTTCTTAATCGTACTATTCGCGTAAGAGATTTTTCAGAAATATCCGCTCCTGTGGATTTTATTGGAGTCAACCACTATTCGCGCTATATTGCTCGAAGAACGCTGCTTCCCTTTCTCGGGTTTCGATTTCTGAGACCTGTCTATGACCATGTTGTGTTTACAGATATCAATTGGGAAGTGTATCCTCCCGGTTTTTACCGCATTCTTATGTGGTTAAAACATGAATACAACAATCCGCCGGTTTTTATTACCGAAAACGGAGCGGCATTCGGTGATGAAGTGAAAAAGGGGGAGGCAAACGATCAACGGCGGATAGCTTACTTAGCTTCATACTTGCATTATCTTCATCGGGCTATGAAAGAAGGAGCGGACATTCGCGGCTATTTTGTTTGGAGTCTCCTCGATAATTTTGAATGGCAATACGGTTATACTCAGCGTTTCGGGTTGGTCCACGTAGATTATGAAACTCAAATGCGGACCATAAAAAAAAGCGGTTATTGGTACGCAAAAGTATGCAGCAACAACTATTTTCTCTCTTCCTGACCGAAGGAGGTGATAAAATCACCGATTGATTTCCCAAGGTTTTCAAAAGAGGCGCGCAGGCTCTCTTTCGTTCCGTTATTCTGTTTCATAAGTTCGGTCACTTTTCTATCGAGGTTATTGATCTCCTCTTCCAGTCGCAGAAGTGATTTACTCATCACACTGTCGTCTTGTGCCTCAAAATTGCCGAAATCGTACTCAATGCTGTCGTCGGTAATCTCTCCCTTTAAGGTACGGTGAAGGGCAATCTGAAGAGATTTACCAATATACGGAAGCCGGCCTTCTTTCGCGAACCTCCGAACACTAACATAGATCTGCGTGTTTCGAACAATTTTAAGCGGATAAAGTTCAGCAGCGCGTTTAACCAGATCATGATCTTCCGCGACCTTTATCTCTTCATTGAACCCGCCTATTTCTTCGAACACTGCCTTGTCAATTAAAATGCAATAGCCGGGGGCGCGGGGATTACTATCTTTATAGAGTTTGATAAAGATGTTGGCGAATTTATGAATTATTTTATCGATTTTTAAATCTGAAAGCGGTTTCGCCTCGCAGGTGGCTACTTTAATGTTTCGATCATCGAGCTCTGAAACGGCTTTATCCAAGAAATCTTTTGCGACCTGAATATCGGAATCGAGAAAAAAAAGATACTCCCCTTCGGCGTACTCCGCGCCTCTGTTCCGTCCGACACCCGGCATTCCCCCCGGAACAATACAAGCACCGTAGGTCTTTGCAATCCGAACAGTGTCATCGTTCGAATCCGCGTCAGCGACAATAATTTCAAAATCACGAAACGTTTGCGATGCCAAACAATCGAGTAATTTGGGAAGATATTTTTCTTCATTGAAAGTTGGAATAATTATGCTTACCTTCATATCCATAATAAAGTACTATCATAAAGAATAAAAACCAAGTGAGTATTTATGGATGACACCGTTTTATCACTATTGTTGGCATTCTTCGGCTATTCCATTCTCAATATCGGTCAAGCGGGACAAAAGATCGGTTTGGCAAAACGTTTTGAAGAGCCGGCAGCCGGTTGGACCGTATGGGGCATCGCCACAGCGGCCACTTTTTTTTCGGTACTCATCGTCTATATCGCGGTTTCAATCGGTTCAGTCTCTTTAGTCGGGGCAATGACCGGTTCGGGCTTGGCTTCACTCACTCTCTTTTCCCGTTTTGTCATGAAAGAAAAAATTTCGCTGCGGGAGGGTACGGCACTGTTTTTGATTGTCGCCGCTGCCGTTTTGATCGGAGTTTTTCGCAGGCCTTCAGGAGAAACCGAACCAAGCTATACCGCCTTGTACCTTTTTTTTGGAATAGGAACGGGAGTATATCTTTTTCTTACCATCCTCTCTTGGAAGAAAAACCTTTTCGGAATGGTTTTGGGCAGTTTCGCCGGTTTTTTAGGCGGCTTTTCAACTATTTTTCAGAAAGTAACCACGGCTGAAGCGGCAAATATTTTTTTTCACGATCAGGGCGTTGTCGCAGGATTTTTTAACGCGATCAAAAATCCGCTCACCTTGGTGTGGATTCTGCTTTCCCTCGCTTCCATGGTTGTTCTTCAATTTGCCTATAAAGGGGGAAAAGCGGTCAGAATAATTCCCGCCTTTACCGTTAATTTTATTACAGCCCCCGTACTGGGCGGCCTGATCGTGTTCGCCGAATCCCTCTTTATCGTTCAATGGATCGGGATTTTTATTATGGTAGTCGGAAGTGTTCTGATCACGGTTACCAGAGAGGAAAAGACCGATACCGCGCCTTAGCCGGCCTTATTATCCGGACTCAAATCTTTTTTGCCTGAGGCACTTGCAAAAATCACCATTTATAGGGGGTAATCAACAACCACCTGCAA
>CAZJBZ010000201.1:7727-8372 GCA_964543975.1 uncultured Spirochaetales bacterium | reverse complement strand
TTGAGGCACTTGCAAAAATCACCATTTTATCCGGACTGAAATAGTTAAATACTTACAATAAAAGTAATTGACATTTTTGCAAGTGCCACATATCCCTATTTTGAAAGAGGCTCACTCGAACTCCTTTTTTTTATACTTTCATGCAGTTTCTTTTAGCTTTCCATTCACATATTTGTGTAATATCATTGAAACCAATGTTTGATATGGTATCCCTTCTTCTAATGCTTTAACCTTTAAACTCTTAAGATCTCTTTCTGATATTCTAATATTCATCCTCTTATCTTTTCTTAGAGTTCTCTTTGCATTTTCTATAGCCTCTTTAATCTCTTTTTCTTTATTTTCAGTTATAGGAATCCATTCTTCATTTTCAATTGATTCGATTAAATCTTTTTCTTCTTCATTATCATATTTCATTTTTTTCACCTCCTAATCCTGAAGATATTTTCTCGTATATTTCCTACTTGGGAATATCGTTTTCAAGAAAATAACATCAGTATCATCATCTGTTATAAATGGAACTGCATAGATATAGTTTTCTCTTTCTACTAAATAAACCTTCTGTTTCGGATATCTGCTTTTGTTAGGATGCTCTACAATATCTGCAATACTTCCTTCACTAATGCAGAGAACTATCTCTTCAAAGGA
>CAZJBZ010000201.1:0-7717 GCA_964543975.1 uncultured Spirochaetales bacterium | reverse complement strand
ATGTTTCTTTCCTTCCGCAAAAAATCATTTTTCTCGCTATCCCAATCATAGACCATATTTTTATTATAAGAAACGGTGTGCCTATTGTCAATACATTATTTAATGTACGATGTCATTTTTCACGACACTGCCCCCCTTAAATTCGCAATCCGTAAAGAGGTGGACAGGTGCGTCGCTTACGGTAAAGATCACCTCAACCCTTTTTCTTAGTTCCCGATAATAAAGAAAAAAGAAAGGTATTCGTGGTTTCATGTGGTGCAATACCTGAGAAAGGGATCTTTTGTATACGATGGGTGAGAATTCAGACCGGCAACTACATTCCGGTAATGGTGGAAACGGAGTAAAACATGCTCATCCAATCCCTAAAAAAAACCTTATCAATACATTAAATTATGCTCATTTTCAGGATATTACCCTTACAGCGAAATTCAAACAGAAGCATTACAGCCGGATTGAGCTTTTTAAAGTAAAACCGGGCCCCTGTTTCGGCGATTCCGCCCGTTTCAGCTGGTTAGAGGGCCTAAGGACCGATGAACGGCTGGGGCAATTGGAGTTTGTCGGTATCGTTATCCCGGCTAACGGCCTTTCCTTCCTTATCGAAACCGAACGGTATCATTCGGAAAAAGACGGATTTACAATCGCTCTTCCTGAAGAGGCGGTACCACTGGCCGACCGTGTACACAAACGATATTCCTGTTCTCCTGTTTCCGCGCTCCTCATTCAAAACGGGGCCTGTTTTAGCGGCACTATTGTAGAAATGAGTAGTTCCGCTCTGGTTCTGACCCTCGAGGCTGAATATCCATACTCTTTTTCCTGGCTGAACAGCGATATTTCCGTTATGGTGACCATTCAAAAGGACCGATTGGTGTACTTCTCGGGCGAATGCAGAATTTTACGGTGGGAAGAAGATGATACACGACGTTCGATTGTTGTTTCACCGATGCTCAATCACATTCGACGTTTTAAAGAGAAACAGTTCCGCAGCAGCAGGTTTGAACTGCCGTATCCGGTCCGTATTCGGTTTTCGCATCCGCTTATCGGAAAGGAAATGGAGCTCGACGCACCTGAAATTTCCGGTTCGGGGTTTTCGATAAGGGAAAAGGCCGGGGAGGAAGCTCTGTTTCCCGGATTGCTCCTTCATAACTGCACGCTGGTGCTCCCCGGGAGCACCGAACTGGCCTGTACTGCTCAGGTGATACATCGGGAGAAAACCCGACCGGAAGAATGCGTGAGTGGTTGTGCTCTTCTCGATATGTCGCCTCAAAATCTTACAATACTACTTAGGTTTTTACATCAACACGATGATCCGGATAGTTTTATAGACTGCACGGTTGAAATGGACGATTTATGGAAGTTTTTCTTTGACTCCGGCTTTATCTACCCTGAAAAATATGCCTCATTGATTGAGCGGAAGGAGGAGATAAAACATACTTATGAGAATCTCTACAGAAAAAACCCCGGGATTGGCAAGTATTTTGTCAATAAAAAAGACGGTGTCATTAAAGGTCATATGGCCATGGTAAGGGCCTATGAGAATACATGGCTTATTCATCATCACGCGGCAACTAGTCGAGGGAACAGCCAAGCCGGTATTAAGGTGCTGAACCAAGTTGGACATTTTACCAACAGCGTTCATCGAATCCGTTCAATGCGCATGGACTATCTTATGTGCTACTTTAGGCCGGACAACAAATTCCCCGTAAAAGTTTTTAAGGGAATAGCGGATAAAATCGGCGACCCGCGGAGTTGTTCGGTGGATAGTTTCGCCTATCTCCATTGGAACTGCGGATCTTCCGAAATCGGAGACATCGCCTTGTTTCCAGGGGGATGGGTATTAGGGCCCGCCGCTGCCGACGATCTGTTCGATTTTGAATCGGTTTACCGCACTATATCCGGAGGTCTCCTCCCTGCGGCGTTCCACATGCGTTCGGTGTTCAGCAGCAGCACAACCCTGTTCCGCGACTATGAAAAAGCCCAATTAAGCAGAAAGATAGATATATTCGCTTTGAAACAGGATGATGTTCTGCATGCCCTTGTTTGGGCCGATTTTTCCGACCCAGGTTTAAACATGTCGGAACTTATGAATTGCCTGAAAATTTTTATCCTCGACAGCTCTCAGCTAACCGGGACAATAATCAATGCGGTTGTACACGCTCTGTCCGAGAGATGGCCGGAGAAAAAGGTCCCGGTTCTCGTTTTTCCGTCTTCATTTATGGATGATAATAGTATAGTATACGAAAAGAATTACTTACTATGGATTCTCAAGATGAGCGAGAGTGATAAGTATTTTACGCATCTGGAAAAAATAGTGAGGTCTGTAAGACATTAGAGGCAGAGAAGCGTGGCAGCAGCCGAGGAAAAAACCGATACCCTTTCTACTCCCTATAACAGCAGAATCATTGATATTTATCTCACGTTGATACGAAAGAACTATCCTTTTATCGATATTGATGAGCTCCTCGAATACGCTGATATGAAACTGTATCAAGTGGAAGACCAGGGTCATTGGTTTAATCAGGAGCAGGTGGACCGATTTTATGAGAAACTCGTTGCCTTAAGCGGTAATGAGAATATCGCGCGCGAAGCGGGTCAATTTTCCGCTTCGATGCAGGATGCGAATTTGTTAAGCCGATATTTTCTGGCAATGGTTGGTCCTACTTTCGCCTACGAATTGATCGGCAAAGCCTCTGCAAACTTCGCCCGCTCCTCCGTTTATACGATACGGAAACTCTCATCCAATTCTGTCGAAGTTATATCGAAACCGAGGGAGGAGATTCAGGAGAAACCGTATCAATGTGAAAACCGTACCGGTTTTTTAGAAGCAATTTCTATTTTTTTTAATAAAAAGCCGCCGAGGATAGAGCATCCGGAGTGTCTGTTCCGTGGTGACAATCAGTGCAGATACATCATTTCCTGGGACAATTCCTTAGGTATCATCTTAAAAAAGATCCGGAATTATCTAATTCCTGTTCTTATCGCCACGGTTATCACCGGATTTTTCTTGCTTCCGATCATCCCCGCCATTTTAACTGCTTCGACTGAGGTATTTTTACTGTTGGCTTTCAGCTATTTCAGCAAACATAAAGAGTGTCAGGAATTGGCAAATCATATGAGGGAGGACCATTCAACAACGGAAGAGTTGATTCAGCAGATAAATCTGAATTACAATAATACCCTTATTACGAATGAAATCGGGCAGGTGATTAATCAGTTTACAACGATCGATGGTATTTTGGAAAGCGTTATTCATATTTCAGAAAAGCGGCTCGATTTTGACCGCGGCATGATTTTACTGGCGAACGGGGACAAAACACGATTAGAGTACCGGAAGGGTTTCGGGTACCTCAAACCGCATCTGGAACTTTTGCAGGATATGGCTTTTCATCTTGATAATCCCGATTCTAAGGGGATTTTCGTCGTCAGTTTCAGAGAGAAGCGGCCGTTTCTCATAAACAGCTTTGAAGATATTAAGAACGATCTTTCTCCGCGAAGTTACGAATTTGCAAAACGGATCGGGAGCAGGTCGTTTATCTGTTGTCCTATTCTCTGTGATAACGAACCGCTTGGTATTTTCGCTGTGGATAATCTCCATTCGCAACGGCCGCTGGTGCAAAGCGATATGAGTCTGCTGATGGGTATCGCCTCGGTCATTGGTATTGCCGTAAAAAACGCACAGCTTCTTGAAGCGCGGGAACAGCAGTTTCAATCGATTTTACGGGTCCTTGCATCGAGCATTGACGCAAGGGACCCTTTGACTTCCGGACACTCGGAAAAAGTAACACAGTACGCAGTCGGTATATGCCGGGAAATGAATCTGCCCCGTGAATATCATGAAATGATCCGTATAGCAGCGCTGCTCCATGACTACGGAAAAATCGGGGTACCCGATAATATTTTAAAAAAGAACGGAAAATTGACTGCCGAAGAGTTCGAGATAATCAAAACACACGCTCGGAAAACAAGAGACATACTCGAACAGATTAATTTCGATGGTCTCTATTCATTAATACCGGAAATTGCAGGTTCACATCATGAGAAATTTGACGGTTCGGGTTACCCGCACGGTCTGAAGGGGCCTGAAATCCCGCTTGGAGCACGCATTATTGCAGTAGCCGATTTTTACGAAGCAATCACCTCCAGGCGTCATTACCGGCTTCCGATGACAAAGAAAAATGCTGTGGAAACTCTGCTGCATGCAAGAGAAAACCATTTAGACAGCAAAATAGTAGATGCCTTTCTGCGATATTTAGAGAACAACGGTATTTAAGTTAAACTCTGCGGTCGGTCCTGTTCAAAAGAGGGTTTAATACCGCGACACGAAATAATCGGCGTATAGGTAAATCTTCTTGGATTATAGAAAAATTGCTTACACTCCCGAAAGAATTCTTCAAAACCGCCTTCATATTCTTCGAATGCGTAACCGGAATTCTTCCCTGCAACGGCCAATTTTGTAAACCAGTTAAACTCATCGACGGAGCTTAACTCACCGAATATAAGATGGTGTGCATCTATCCGAACATCAATATCACGAAAATCCATATCAAACAGATACGAATATAATTTCCTGCCGGTATAAGGATCGTAATCCGAACTTTTTTCAAGCGCCTGCGAGCATCCGTATATGGCCCGCTCCAAACGTTCGGGCAGTTCAAAATGGTTGAGTCCATTGTGGTCCAGATCTCCTAAACAGAGTACGCCCGAGTCGGAGAGTCTGTGGGTAAAAGAGGATATGAGCAGTCCACTTCGTGATCTGTAGTATTCGAGTACGAAACGCACCCAGATGAAGTCGAAGGACCCAAGCTCCTCCAGAGGACCGAACATGTCCCGACACTCGAACTTCACTCCCGGAAAACAGTATTGCCGGCGGGCAAATCGAATCCGCTCCTCCGACCTGTCAATACCGACGATCTCACCATCATCCCCGATTATTCTTTTTAAGCATGCCGTTGTCTTTCCGGTCCCGCATCCTACATCAAGGACACGCATCCCCGTTTTTAGCCCGGCCCATTTCGCTGAATTTTCAACCACCGAGGTATCGGTTTTGATCTCCAGTCGTTTCGTCTCATCGCTGTTCTCCATGATGTACAGGTTGTTCCGCATGAGAATAATCCTCCGCTTCGGGATCGGCTCCATAATTTCGATAATAGTATGAGTTTTTCCAACTCCTATGCAATGCTCTATTCAGTTTATAAACACTGAAAAAACTCGAAAACGTTTTTAGATTGAGCAGACTTCGAAACATCCTGTATAAAAAAGGAAGAGGAGAGTAGATCTTCGATTTTATATAATTATCGCCCCGGTAAATTCCCTCGATAGAAATTCCTTTCGGTTGATGAACAATTCGCGAGAGCCGATATTTTTCCCAGTCCGCCGGAAACTTTTTATGTATAAGTCTGTCCTCGGATTCCATCTGTTCAAATAACCTGGTCCCCGGTAAAGGGGTCAGCAGACTGATGGAGAATACATCTATTTGTGAGTGTAAAAGAAACGTGCTGAACTCCCGATAATAGTTCGGTGATTCGTAATCATTCCCGATTATGAATCCGCCGATAACGCCGATACCGTATTTATGAAATATATCGACGATTTTTCGGTAATTGTCCGCACCGATACGGATATTTGCTCCTTTTCCCATGCTTTTCAACATTCCGGTATCTATTGATTCGAATCCGAGAAATGCGAACATGCATCCTGCCCGGCCGGCCAGGCGGATTATCTCTTCATCCTCAGTCGCGTTGATCGAAGTCTGCATCCACCACAATTTATCAAGTTTGCGGTCGATCATCCCTTGGAACAATCTTTTCGCCCGCTCCATGTTTTCTCTGCAATGCCCGATGAGGTTATCGTCGGAAAAAGTGATATATTTACCGTCAATTTCAGCAAGTTCATCCAGGACATCCTCTACTTCCCGCTGTCTGAATTGTCTACCCAAGTATCGGGAGACGGAACAGAATGTACAATCGAAAGGACAGCCGCGTGAAGTCTGCACCGATCTCCAGAGATAACCGGGATGAAAGATGTCCCGACGCGGCCTAATATTATTTTTATGAAAATCTACTATCGGCGGAGCCTTGTATATCTTTTGTAGATTAAATGCCTCAAAATCCTGAAGCACTTTTTTCCAGATATCTTCGACTTCACCGACGATAACAGCATCCGCGTACCGAGCAACCTCATCCGGGACCATGGAGGCATGGATACCCCCTATTACCACCGCTACTCCTCTTTTCCGGTATTGCGCAGCTATTTCATATGCCCGGTTAATATTACTGGTAAAGGCGGTTATTGCGACAAGATCTGCTTCCGTATAGTGGAAACAGTCAAAGTTTTCATCAATGACCTTTATATTCCACGTCTCAGGAGTCACTGCGGCAACGTATGCAAGGCTTAACGGAGCAAAGGTTGTGAATTTACTCAATAGATAGCCGCTTTTGCTGCCCACCGGATTAATCAATAATAGTTGTTTCACATTGTAGCCCTGTAGTATTTTTCTCCATTATAACAAATAATTAAGATTTTACAATATACATTTCCTAACCCGCGTAATGAGGTGAGGCGTTTGAAAAATTGAAAAACAACCCTTTGAAAGAGAACCGAAAAGCGAGTAGTATGTCGTAGGGAGTACTGCGAATCGTGGTGGTCCCGCGATACGTAACAATTCCGTTTACAATTAAAAAAAGACGGTCTCCGCCGGACCGCAAAGGACATGACAATGAGCTTAGGACAATACACAAATAGAATTTATTCCGGTGTTCTTGGGAAAATGATCGGTGTCTATTTAGGACGTCCGGTCGAAGGTTGGTCTTATCCTGCAATACAAGACCGCTTCGGTGATATCAACTACTATATTCACGATAAAGTCGGTGTCCCACTCATCGTTTCTGATGATGATATCTCCGGTACCTTCGTTTTCTTACGTGCTTTGGAAGATAACGGATATCCGGTTACAATCGATTCTCAAACCATAGGAAAGACCTGGCTCAACTATATAATAGACGAAAAAACGATTCTTTGGTGGGGAGGCCTGGGACGGTCCACCGAGCATACGGCTTTTTTACGCTTAAAGAACGGGATAGAGGCGCCAATGAGCGGCGCGATTGAAGTAAACGGCAGTACTGTGGCGGAGGGAATCGGTGCCCAGATTTTTATCGACGGCTGGGCGATGGTCAATCCCGGCGATCCCGACCGGGCGGTGGCAATGGCCCGTGAGGCCGCGCGGGTGAGTCACGACGGACTGGCCGTAGACGCTGCCTGCCTCTTGGCCGCTGTAGAAGCCCAAGCATTCAAGGAGGCGGACTTCAATAAAATTCTTGATGTAGGCGTTTCCTACGTCAAGAACAAACACCTTCTTTCCATGATCGAAAACGTTCGTAATCAATGCGAGAAACATTCCGATTGGAGAGATGCTCGGGAGTGGTTGGGTGATAATTACGGATACGATAAATACCCGGGGCCGTGTCACATGATACCGAACCACGGCCTTATCATCATGGCTTTGCTCTACGGAGGTGATGATTTTCAAAAATCAATCATGATAGCCGTTTCGGCGGGATGGGACACCGATTGTAACGCGGGAAACGTCGGCTGCCTCAACGGTATTAGATTAGGCTTGGAGGGGATTGACGCGGGTCCCGATTTTCGTACACCGATTGCCGATTTTATGTATGTGGTCAACGCCGACGGTGGAAGCTGCGTTACCGATGCTGTCCTGGAAACC
>CAZJBZ010000200.1:0-8450 GCA_964543975.1 uncultured Spirochaetales bacterium | reverse complement strand
GCAATGGGGATAACCTCGTAACCGCGAGGATCGAGGTTGCGGGTCAACCGCTTTATATTACCGCCCTTCCCTGCCGCGTCCCATCCTTCATAGACGATGATGACCGGAATGCGGCGAATATAGATTTCATGTTCCAGTTCTCGGAGTCTGTCCTGTTTCCGGCCCAACTGTTTTTTGTATTCATCCCTCTGGAGACGCAATGAGATATCCGTATTATCAAGGATAGATGTCGTAAGGTCGGCAGGCAGTCTGTTGGGACCGTCTCCGTATCGGATGGCCTTTTCGTTATCCTTCTCCGCCCTTTGTACGCTCTCTTCCATTGCCGTAATGACACGATTGAAAATCTTCAGTGTGGCGAACCTTCTGTCGTGTGCCTCAACCACGTTCCATGGCGCGAAATCGGAATCCGTCTCTGCCAGCATCTCTTCGGTAACATCAAGATAACGATCATACAGTTTGTGTCTCTCCTGGTCCTCTTCAGAAACTCTCCAGGCGGTGGAAGGATTGCTTTTTAATTTCTTAAACCGTTTTTTCTGTTCGTCTTTGCTTATATGAAGAAAAAACTTGATAATTATGTAACCGTCGTCCGAGAGCTGCCTCTCAAATGAACGGATATCTTGAAAAGCGCGTTGCACCTCGATCGGTTTCATTGATTCTTCAACTCGATCGTATAGCACTCTGCGATACCAGCTTCTGTCAAAAATGGTTATTCTTCCCTGCTCCGGTATGTTTATCCAAAAGCGCCATAAGAAAGGCCGCAGCGAAGCTTCCTCATTCGGTGCCAAGGTGGAATGAACGGTAAACCCCCGTGGATCGAGGGGAAGGATAAGATTGTTAATGAGCGTTCCTTTTCCCGCGGCATCCCATCCTTCGAAAAGGATAATCACCGGCAAGGAAAGCTCTTTCGCTTTTCTGCCCAAAGCGGAGAGTTTCAATTCAAGATTATCTTTTGATTCTTTGAACTCATCTTTTTCGATTGTCCTGGTCAGATCGATTTTTTCCAACATACCGGTGCCTCCTTAAAGGGTGATTATTTTAAAAAAGCGTCAGCTGACGCTCATGCTCCTGTTTTTTCATTGTGTGGTCCGGTCTATACATTTCCGTAAGCTCTTTTTCTATTTGAGAGATGAACGGACTTTTTGGAAGGCGGTGCTCTCTGCCGAAGAGAAACCGCTTGCCGGCGTAGGTTAAAGAAAGATATTGTTTCGCTCTGGTCATTCCGACATAGAGAAGCCGTCGTTCTTCCTCGTAATCGCTGGTGGAGGATGAAAAAAGCGAGTAGGGAATGATCCCTTCTTCGCAACCCGTTATAAAGACGCAGGGAAACTCGAGCCCTTTGGCAGCGTGGAGAGTCATCAAGGATACCTGTTCGGAGTTCGGTGCATAGAGGTCCATATTTGTACCTAAGGTAGCATTGTGGAGAAATTGTTCGATGCCGATTCCATATTTCTCCGCATAAGTGAGCAGCATATTGAAGGAAGCATCGTCTTCCGACTTTGCAATAACCATCCCGGCTTTATAGGCTAAGGCTTTAGCCGTTGTGTTTCCAATATGGTACTGTTCGATGAACTCCGAAATATCGGATTGGGCAATTCCCCGTTTTTTAATCAGCTTACGGGCAAGCAGCCGATTTTCGGGTGAGAGGGCCAGCTTCATTAGATCGATTATCGTAGCGGCAGGTTCTTCTTGAAAGAGACCGGCGGTATCGATTTTTCGGTATGGCACGGCATGGTCGTTGAGCGCTTTTTCCAGCACCTCCATCTGGCGGGAAATCCTGCATAAGACGGCAAAATCGGAGAATCCAAAATCGTTATCGTCATAGCCTCCTGTGACCCTGCTGTCCATGGAAAAAAAACGTACTCCGCCGATCATCCTTTCGATGGTGCGCGCAATACACTCGGCTTCGCTTTTTTCGCTTCTGTTTTCCGTTACGGTAATCTTTACCCCTTCGCCGATACCGCGGAGAAGGGGAGGGGGGGTAAGGTGATGGGAGCCGGGAGCACTGTTTTTTACCGAAGGGTTCCTTTCGCGCGGACCGTGATGGATGACCTGGTCCGCGGCTTTCAGGATCGTATCTGAACAGCGGTAGCTTTGTTTCAACGAGTAGAGCGTTGCTTCAGGATAATCGGATAGAAAACGGTTGATATAGGTAACATCCGCACCTCTAAAACCGTAGATTGCCTGATCGGGATCTCCGATGACAAAAAGTGAAGAGTCGGGTAAGGGCATGAGTTCTCGGACCAATCGATATTGAGCAAAATTGACGTCCTGATATTCATCCACGAGTAACCATTTTATGCTGTTTCGGTACCAGAGAACAGTATCCGGATATTGAGTGAAGATTATTACCGGCCAATAGAGACAGTCGTCAAAATCAAAACAATCGTATTGAAGAAGGAGAGATTGGTACCGCTCGTAGAGCAGCCTTTCGGCGCTGTCTTCGATGTCGCGGGGAGTGAACAGCTGTTGTTTAAATGAAGTTATCAACTTTTCGGCAGTCTTTGTTGAAAACTCCCGATTATTTTTTCCTTTTTCTGTGTTAAGGAGATCATTATGGACCGCCTCGACCGCTAGAGAAATGAGGTTCTCTTTTTTCGGTCTCCCGATGATGATAAAATTTTTCGATCGTCCTGTCTTGTCGATATGTTTTTTCAGGACCGACAATCCGAAACGGTGGAAGGTTCCCGTGAAAACGGCTTTGCCCCGACCTGTTCGAGGCAGCAGGGTCCGCAGCCGGTTTGCTATCTCTTCGGCAGCTCTATTGGTAAAGGTAAGCGCCGCGATCGAGTCGGGAGAAACGTTGTGCTTTTCGATAAGGCGGGCTATGCGGTAGGTGAGGGTTCTCGTTTTCCCTGTACCGGGTCCGGCGAGTATGAGGGCCGGGCCTCTGTGATGCTCGACCGCTTGTTTCTGCTGCTTGTTGAGCTCACTCAAGAGCGAGGCGATTCCCATTTCTTGTGTGAAGAGTGTTTGCTGAGATGTGTGAAAAGAGGAAAAACCGAGAGGCTGGACCGCATCATCAACGGTGATCTCCTCTGTCGGAGGGGCTGCGTCTTCCAGGTTCGGTCCGCCTGCCGGAGGGGTTGCTCCCGCAACGGTCGACTCTTCTTCCGGTGTCGACCCGTTGTGACTGAGAAGTGACAACTCCATGCTTATCATGGGCGTCTTTCCCACTTTCTTTTCGGAAAAAACGCTCATTTTACCATATTCACCGTCATACCCCTCTTCGATAACGATCTCTCTGTTTCGCATTCTGCGAATTCCTTCGGTGATTGCTTCTCCGGCAATAGTTTTCACGTCGTCGATGGCGAGGTGGTGCAGCAACGCCAACTCCGAACCGGCTTTGGTTATAAGAGCTTCATACGCGCGGTTTACTTTGCGGGTATTACTTCCGACCATTAAAAACTCCGCCAACAGCTCCTTTAACGGTATGAGGGAGTAAAAGGGATGAGCTATCGGCCTTTCGTTCCACTCTTTTCGGTCCGCCAGCCGGGCAACCCGATTGAGAACGCCAATGGTCACTTTTTTTCCGCATTTCGGACACACCCCGTTCTGTTTTATGGTTTCAGCCGGGTCCCACCGTATGCCGCATTTCCTGTGCCCGTCGAAATGATACTTGCCTTCCTGTGGAAAAAACTCTATGGTTCCCCTGCATTGTCGCGCGTCGCCGTTCTTCATTGCGTTTATCATCGCGTCGTAGGAAAGTTCCGTATCGAAAAGAGTGGCCTCTCTACCGATTTTTTCGGGCGAATGGGCGTCCGAATTGGAGATGATGGTATAGGGATCGAGAAAGGAACACATCCAGTTCATCGGAGGATCTGAAGAGAGCCCGGTCTCAATTGCAAAAATATGGTCCGTGAGGTCACCGTAACACTCCTCGATTGTATCGAAGCCGGATTTTGATCCTAAGGCGGAAAACCAGGGTGTCCATATGTGAGCGGGAATCAAAACCGGACCGTTTTGAAAATAGGTATCTTCCGAGGTGCACCCGCCGCCACCCCGCCGTGAGGAGAGAACGATCTCTAGTAGGTCGCGTGAGTCGAGCCCTAAGATGGGACGGCCGTCGGAGGTGATGTTGCCGCGCGCGGCCAGTTTTGATTGTATTGTCTCAACGGTTTCAAAATCCGGAGCCAGAATGAGGTTATGGACTTTTCTCACTTTATCGTTTTTTTTGTAGATGTTACTTATCTCCCCGGTTAATACAAATCGAGGAGTCTCCGGTGTCTGTACCGGTTTACCTGAAAAGAGACCGGCCGTTCCCGTATCGGATGGTTCTTTGAGCCGGAAATCATCCTTTAATCTATAGAACCCGGGTTCCGCGGGTTCTAATTGCTCCCGTAATTCAGAGAGCCACCCGGGATGGATGCAGTCGCCCGTTCCGAGTACCGTGATTCCCTTTCTCCGGGCCCAATAGTCCAAATATCGCGGCGTAAGAAGTTTGCTCGTTGCAATCGAATAGTGTGAGTGAATGTGTAAATCGGCTATATAGTTCATACAGTTTTAAAATCCGGTAATCCTCAAAGTAAGCTGTGGGGATTCGAAATGTGAACGATTGTATTGATAATAGACCGTCAATTTGACGGTCCTTTTTAACTCCTACGGTGAATTTAGTTCACATTTCGAATCCCTGTCTAAAACCATCTTCTAAAGAGACTTTTCATGGGGTTTTGGGCTTTCACCATAATAAGGGGAATTGTTATCGAGTCCGCGACGCGTTCGGGAACGATTCCCGTAATGTTTCTCTTCAGAATCGTTTCGTAGCCGCAGCCCATGACTACCATGTCGTAGGACTTTGATTCCTTCACAATGATATCGGCTATCTTTTCTTTTGAAACGATTGAATGAATCGATACATTTTCCACCGGAATATGAAGGCGGTGTTTGTTTTTACCAAGGAAATTGCTTAAATTGAACTCTTTACGGGGCAATAACCTTTTTTTCTTTTGTGACGGCCCATTCTGTGACACTGCCAAAAGTGTTATTGTCCCTCCGAATTGTGACGCGATTATGCTGCCTATTTCCAGTGCTAAACCGCCGTTTGGACCGCCGGAAACCGGCACCAACACATTCCGGTATACCTTATTCGCGTATTCTTTAACTACCGCTACCGCGCAAGGCGTTCTTTCTAATACCGGGTCGATAATTCGACCATATCGGACCCCGGTGTTTCTTCGCGGTCCTTCCCAACCAAGGAACAGAAGATTGGTTCCCTTCTCCCTGACCGTATTGACTATTCCTCTGGAAACATTCCTGCAATATCTAACGGTTGTTGTCATGTTCTTCATATTGCTCAAGTAGAGCATGACTTCTAAAATTTGCTCGTTTTCATCGTTATAATATTGTTCCGCGTCACCTAAAGGAATTTGCGGAGGTGTTCTTACCAGGTGAGTAATATCTATTTTAACGTCACTTCCGGAACAGACCCTCTCTACGGCACTAACCAACTGCAGCGCGTTTTCCGGATTGGCCACGGCCACTAAAATATTGAGCGGTATATCGGTCCGTTGCGGGAACTCAGAATACAGATTTTTTCCTTGGATGTATACCTCTTTGCGGAGCTCACCCTCTTTTTTTCCGGTATAGAATAGATAAAGAACGGCACCTGCCGCTGCCCATGCTCCGGCTATGAGAAGAGTAGTAGTACTCATTCGAATGACGCAGACGGCGATAACACTCTGGAAAACGACTGCGGCAATCGGAAAGAGAGGGAAGAGCGGCATTATATATCCGTAGAAGAGGTTTTTCCCATCTTTTTTCCGAATAGCAATGGCACTGATATTGACCATTATAAAGAGAACAAGGAAGAGAAAGCCGGCTAACGCAACGATCTGTTCGATTTTGAGGAACAATACACCGGCGCTCAGAATTGTCCCTGTCAGCAGGAAAATGGAAATCGGTACCTTTCTCTTTCTGGAGACGACTGTAAGAAAGCCCGGGAGCATACGGTCTTTTGCCATGGAAAAAGAAGTTCGTGCGGCCGAAAAAATGGTGATGTTCAATGCTGAAACGGAGGCGAAAATGACGGCCAGCGTTAAGAAAAAACCTGCCCCGGGAAAGAGAGAGGTAACCGCTGCCGCGAATCCCCTTTCATAGAAACCGCCGATCCATCTCCACGGCACCATGCCGCCCTGTATGGCGCCGGCTTTCACGGAGATGATCGTGATAAACGTGATGAGTACATAGAGGAGCGAAACAATGAAGACGGCATAAAAGATTGCTTTGGGGAGGTTCTGTCTAGGCCGTCGTGCCTCATCTCCTGCTTGCGCTATAACTTCGAACCCCTCGAAGGCGACGAAGGTAAATCCCATCGTTACAAGAACTTGGAAACGACCTCGCGGTAAAAATGGTGAAAAGTTCATGATGCGGGAAGGGTCCCGCACTGCGGTTATGAACCCCGCGCCGATAATGACGATCAAGAAAAAAAGCTGACAAAGCGAAAGAATTGAGGCGAATTTCCCTCCGCCGGCCGCATTTCTGGTGTTGATAAAGAGAAAGAGAAGAGCGATAAAGATGGCGACCGCCTCAGTGGTCAGAAGACCTCCCGCGTTTCCGCCGATCGTGTCGACGAACGGTAAATAATCCGGCAGACCGGTCTCCCGCAGGTAATGCAGAGTGTAGATTGCGAAGGTAACGGCGTACATGCTGCCGGCTATACAGGCGGCAAACCACTCTATCCACCCGGCAAAAAACCCGGCGATCTTCCCGAAACCGATTCGGGAATAGGTGTAAGCTCCGCTTGCCCGGGGCAGCGCGGAACTGAGTTCGGCGTAAGACATGGCCGTAAAAAGAGCTAGAATTCCGTTGAAGGCGAAGGTAAGAAGGGCGCCGCCGGGACCCGCTTCATGAATGGATATCCCAACCCCAAGAAACACGCCGGCCCCTATCATCATACCCAGACCGAGCATTGTAAGATGGAAGAGGGAAAGGTCTCTTCCCAACTCTTCTCTTAACGGTGTTGCTTCCGTCGAGCTGTTTTTTTCTTGTTCCATTTATTCGACTCATTATAATAGCGAGAGAGGGTATAGAGTTCGTTTCTGTCGATTCGAGTAATGATCCGTTTGCTCCACAGCATGAAAAAGAGATTAAGAATTAGAGAAAGAAAACAGACGGCAAAACCGATTATCATCTGAACGCCTCATTCAAATTCAGGATGCGCGGTAATTGCAAAACTCCCAACGCGTTTATTTGAAACTGACCCGGCTTCTATACCGTTCTACCTCCCAATTGCGGATAAACGCAATCTGCTCTTCGGGCATAAAACGACAGCCGCCGAAACTTTCAGAATAAACGGCTATCTTAACTGCATCGAGGAAAAGTTCTTTCGACGTCTGTGCCTTGTTCTCGTCGGCCCCGCGGGCAAATACGCCTAGTCCCTGAACGGCGATAATCCGAGGCGGCTCTCCGTTTTTCTCACGATAAGAAGAGACATCCTTCTCAAAGGCGCCTTTAGTCAATGATTCGGTCGGAATAAAGAGTGGTTCATGACCGTAGTAGACGATATGATCGGGAGAGAAGGCGGAACTCACCGGATAGAACGAGGATTCGTTTTCCACCAACCGTTCAATTTCTCGATTAGTAAAGAAAAGGCTGGACCCGTATTGCCGCAGCCATTGGCGAGCTTCATGTTCTATTGTCTTATCGTGATCGACCGGGGCGAAGTCCGGTTTGCGGAGTAAGGAGCGGTTTAGTGTATCGAAAATGCGATCATAGAGGGCTTCAATCTCTTCAAGCGTATGAGCAGCCGCAAAAACCCCGTGGTTTTGGAGGAAAACGATCCGAGGAAAATCGCGCCCATCCTCCTGATGGCATCGGATGGTGTCCCGTACCGTCACGGCCAAAATGTAGCCGGGGTTGACGGTCGGAATCCAGACCATCTCTTCCCCGAAGAGCCGCCGTGCTTCCTCTTCTCCCCCTTTGCCGCAGGTAAGACCGTTTACCAGGGGGGGGTGCATGTGGAAAACGTACGGAAATGGAAAGAGAGCGTGGAGCAGGGTTTCGACGCTCGGACGCTTCTCTTCACCTTCACTCCGTGCGTTCATAAGGTCTTGAAGCACTTCCGCCTCGCGCCGGTCAGGGTCGTTGGAGTAGGCTTTCTTCCAGATATCATCCAAATCCTTTCGTTTCATCGAGACGAATCCTTCCTCGGTGATGGCGGCCAGTTTTACCCCGGATGCTTTTATAAAGAGATGTTTTTCGTTTTTAAAAGAGGTGTTTCCTCCGCCGCTTAAAACATACTCCTCGTTTGAACCGAATTTCCGCGAGAGCGCGGCGGTTTTTTGTAAGCTCATCGTTTCCTCCTTTTTACCCGCGTTTGGCGAGGACGGAATTCTCGTAATCTTTGACCGATTGAATGAGGGCCCGTTCCGGGACCGTGTTCCGGTTTTCACAGAAATAGGAGCCCGGGCACCGCGTGCTGGAGGTCGGCGTCGGCAGCGGGTACCAGACCGCCG
>CAZJBZ010000199.1:352-8490 GCA_964543975.1 uncultured Spirochaetales bacterium | reverse complement strand
CCACTGGAACCCGGATTACAGCTACGAAAATCTTGTTCCGGATCAGGAGAAGTACGGTGTTCTTACTACTATCGGGGGTGTGCAGCACATGGCCCATGACCTTGCCATAGGGCTCGAACTCGGATGGAAAGGACTGCTGGAGAAGATCGAACACTATAGAGAACTGAACGGTGCGACACACGAGGGGAACGACAAGAAGGAGTTTTACGACGGTCTGGAAGATGTGGTGAGGGGGATGCAGAATTGGATACACCGCCATGCGGAAGAAGCCCGCCGATTAGCGGAAGAGGAACGGAACCCTCAATTGCAGCAAAACCTTGTCGAGATGGCGGAAATAAACGAACGGCTGGTGGACGGACCACCCCGCAGTTTTCGGGAGGCGTGTCAATGGATACTCTGGTATCAGACGGCGGCCCGGATGTACAACAACAGCGGTTCGCTGGGAAGGCTGGACCTCTTTCTTTACCCCTATTATACGAAAGACAAACAAGCGGGTATCCTCGCCGATGAAGAAGCGGTCTTTCACATTGCTCAAAACCTGCTGCGGGTAACGGACTACATTCAAGTCGGCGGCTACGATGAAGAAGGGAACGACAATACGAATGAAGTCTCGTTTCTGATTTTAGACGCCGCTCATTTAATCAAGATACCGGCCAATATAGCTGTTGCCGTGGGCGGCGGGATCGACCGCAATCTGATGAAGCGCGGTGTGGAACTGCTCTTCGAAGATCGGTTGGGAATTCCCAAGTTTCTCGGCTTGGATACGTTGTATAACGATTTTACGAAAAACGGTTATCCTATCGAGCTTGCACGTCAGAGGATTTACAACGGCTGTCACTGGTTCGCGATTCCGGGAAGAGAATACGGGATGAACGATCTTAATAAAATCAATTTCCCGAAGATATTGGACCTTACCCTACGGGAAGCGGCGGCCGACCACTCGGAAGCCGCTGCAGCAGCCGACCAAGCGAACGTAACGGATATCGAAGCTCTCTGGGCGCGATTTGAAGATAATCTGAAGAAAGCGATCGCTATCATGGCCGAGGGGCTCGATTTCCATATCGAACACATGCACAAGGTTTTTCCCGAACTGGTGCTGGATCTCTTGAGTTACGGACCGGTAGAGAAGGGGATGGATATGTCCCGGGCGGGATGTCTCGATTATATCAACCTCTGTGTCGACGGCTCCGGTTTGGCAACGGTTGCGGACTCGTTCGCCGCGATCGAACGGCGAATTGATCAGGAGAAACGGATCTCTCTGTGCGAACTCGTTATCTACTTGGACAGCGACTGGGAAGCTCCGGGAGGAGAACGGGCGTGCGCTATGATGAAAAACATTCCCCGATACGGCTCCGGCGGTTCTCAAGCCGACAGGTTCGCCAAACGTATCGTCGATGCATTTACAAAAGCTGTAATTGAGAAACCGACACCGAACGGACACAAGATGCTGCCCGGACTTTTTTCCTGGGCTGCAACCATCTCTATGGGAAAAAAGGTCGGTGCGACACCGAACGGCAGACGGGCCGGTGAACCGATTTCCTTCGGTTCGAACCCGGACCCGGGTTTCCGCAAAGACGGTGCATTGACCGCTTTGGCGGAGGCGGTAGCGGCAATTCAGCCCGGATGGGGCAATCCCGCTCCCCTGCAAATCGAGGTCGATCCCGGCTTCTCCAGCGAGGAGGACGGCATAGATAAGATGTGCAATCTTATCGAGACCCACTTCGAACTCGGCGGTACCGAAATCAATATCAATATTTTGGATAAAGAGAAAGTCTTGGAAGCTCATAAAGACCCGAGTAAGTATCCCGATTTGGTGGTCAGGGTCACCGGGTTCAGTGCCTATTTCGCCGGCCTTTCACCTGAAATGCGCCGGATCGTCGTCGACCGGATCGTCACCGGCTAAAAAACGTTATCGAACAATCGGCCCCGAGTGAACGACCTCACCATTATCATGCTGACGAATTAAAACGTAAAACAACAAAATTTTTCAAATATCCTTAAAAAAAAACTTGCGTTTCCCGGAAAGTTGTTTATAATGAAACTCGGTAGACAATAGATCAAATTCAAAGGGTGCAATGGATGAGTAAAAAGGATGCAGTAGATGCGCTTTCCCTGCGAGGCCCCGATCGTGTCCCCTCCTTTGAGGTGCTCGAACATCCTAGTATTGTCAAAAAGGTAAGCGGTATCGATCCGTATGAAGACCCTGTCAGGGCATATCTAAAAGCTCTTCCGCTTCTCGAAATCGATTGGGTAGTGGATATTCCCGATCGAGCAGTCAGGTTTGAAACCGAACGGAGCACGATTGAACAGGAGGACGGTACGCTGCTGACCGAATGGGGTTGCAGCGGCAGTGTTTGGGAGGAGGATTTCAAATTTCGCAGTCCCGAGGAGGTGCTCAAGTATCGGCCTTTGGAGGACACCACGGGAAGGGTTCGGGTGGTCGGCAGTTCGTATCAAAAGCCGAGAATCGATAGACCGAGAGAACACCGTAAACAGGCAGGAAACACGGTATTGATTACGGGACTCTACTATACAACCCTGTTTCAATTCGGCATTATGTCGTTCGGTTGGGAAAACTTCCTCACGGCAGCAGCCTTAGGGCCGGAGACTTTCGGAATTATCCTCGATCAATTTACCGAGATCAGTGTCCGCAACATAACCGAGATGGTAAACGATGATTGTCCCGTCTTCTTTTTTCATGATGATTTGGCAATCACCCGCGGTTTAGTCTGTCCTCCCGAGTGGTACCGGAGAGAGATATTCCCGAGATACGAAAAAATCCTCGAACCGGCCCGGAAAGCCGGGAAACGGATCGTCTTTGTCAGCGACGGCAGGTTCGAAGAGTTGATACCGGACCTTATAGCCGTGGGGATCGACGGCATCCATATCGATTCCAGCAATGATCTCGAATCCGTCCTAAAGCGTTACGGAGAAGACCATGCGGTTATCGGAAATATCGACACCCAGGTACTTACCTGGGGTGATTATGAAGATATAAAAAAAGAGGTTACCCGATGCGCCGAACTGGGTAGACGGTATCCGGGGTATATGTTCAAATCGTCGGGGGATGTCCCTCACAATATCCCGATTGAAAATGTAGAGGCGTACACTCTCTTGAAGCGGGAGTTAGGGAGGCGTTAAGCGACAATAAGATGTGGTACAGCGTCCGGCACAATTTGCCGATCAAAGCCCTCATCTACAATTTTCTTCCTTCCTGGTGGTACAGGTCCTACGGTATTACCTTCGGTAAAACCTTTGTTTTCGATTCCCGTTATCGACTCGACTGTTGGTTGAAAATGGGCCGTTTGTTGGCGGAACGTTTTCCTGAGTTGTCTATCGGAAGCGTCGAACCCGAACCGCGGGTTATACCGCCCGACTTCGGGAACGCCGCGACGGCTGCAGCCGCAGGCTGCGACGTCGCCTATCCGGTGGATAACTATCCCTGGAACCGTCACCTCCCGATCGAACGCCTCCAAAGGTTGCAGGGGTCGGGCGGACCGGAAAAAATCGACGCCGCGTTTCCCTACAATGAGATTGTTCGGCAGGTAGAAACCCTCAATAAAGAGTTGAACACGAACGTTGCGCCTTTCCTCGTTCCAAGAGGCGTTCTCAATGACGTCCTCTTGATCAGGGGGAATGATTTCTTTACAGATCTCCAAGACGGTTCTCCGCTTGCGGTCCGTCTCCTTGATTACTGTAGCTCAATCCTCAAAGCCATTATCGATTTTGACGGCCGGACAGGCAGCAGTGAAACAATCATCCTGACCAACTGTACTGTTTCTTTGGTAGGACCGCAATTCTATGAGGACCAATTGTTCCATCGTGATCGTGAGTTGTACGGTTCCGTTCGTCGTGCGGGGTTGCCGTTCGGAATCCACCATTGCGGTATTCTCGATCGGTATCTCACGCTCTATCGACGGTTTCCAAAGGTTGATTTCATGGAGATCGGTTGGGGGGCCGATATTCAGAAAACCTTGGAAATGTTTCCCGAGGCGGTTGTCCGTTCCATATTCAGTGCACATTTCCTCCTCTCCTCATCTGTCGATGAAATAAAGAGCGTTACGGAAGGCCTTCTCGAGACGGTGCCGGAGAAAGATCTTTGGCGGTTCGAGCTATCGGTCCCGGACATCGAATACGGAACGGCGGATGAGAACATCCGGGCCGTTTATCATGCCTGTATTCGTTATGCAAATGGAACAAATAAGGACAGGGAGGGGCCCTTCGATAAGGGAGCGGACCGGGAAAAAAATGCAATTATGTTCAAAAAAGATTGAAAATGTTTGTTTATATATAAATTTGTTGACGTGGTGCAGGGGTGTGGTATAATGACGTAGAAGAACAGTGCCTTAATTAATCACCAGCATATATAGTGCGTATGCGCTATGAAATTTTTAAAGTTAAAGGGGGAAGGCATGAAAAAAACCTTCAAGTTTGTTTCGGTCCTTTTGTTCCTTCTTTTTGCATTTGGTTTTGTGGTAACACAGGCCTTTGCGGAAGGAGGTGCGGAAAAACGACCAACGATCAAATTCTGGTTTCCGGGTAACACTCCCAGGGAGCTGGATTCAGTCCTCGAAGAGATTAATACAACTATCGCGGAACCTGTAGGGGCAGAAGTCCGGTTCAGTTTCGTACCGTGGGGTGATTATCACAACAAGCTGCGTGCTTTGGTGGCTGCCGGAGAGGAGTACGAATGTCACTTCGACGGCGACTGGGGCGCGATACCGACAATGGCCCCGCAAGGTGCTTTTCTGGCGATAGAGGAAATGCTGCCGGAATACGCGCCGAACATTTGGAAAACCGTTGATGATGATGCCTGGAACGCCTGCAAGTACGCGGGACACATCATCGGTATTCCGTGGCGCTGGCCGAAATCGGAACGGCGGTCTATTCAGATCCGGTACGATCTGTATAAAAAGTACGGCCTGCCGGAGTTTAACACGGTAACCGAAGGGGATGTTTTTACCTTAGATGATTATGAGAAGTTTCTCGATGCTATTGCCAAGAACGAGCAGGGCATGATTCCTGTTGCTCCGACCATGCAGTGGATGTCTCCGTTTTCCTACATCGGCGACATGCAGGCTTTAAACGAGCAGTGGAACATTGTCTACGATTGGGACGACCCGGCTGTTACCCTGAAGGACTTAGAAAAGACCGATTTTTACAAACAGATGGTCCGTCGCTTCCGCCGATGGTATCAAGACGGGTATTTCGAACAGGACGTGATGGGACAGAAAGAAGACTTTAAAGACCTGATGATCGCGGGTAAGGCGGCTTCGATTGTCCATATTTTCGACAGCGAAAACGAAATAACGATGCAGGTGAAACCGAACCATCCCGACTGGGAAGTAAAGGCACATCTCCTGAGGGTGGATAAAGTGGCCAACCTTTCTCCGCCGATGAACAATATCCTGCTGTTCAACCGGAACGGTAAAAATCCCGAACTGGCTATAAAGTTCTGGGAATGGATGCACCTGAACCAGGAGAATTACGACCTCGTCATGTACGGTATTGAAGGAAAGCATTGGGAAGAAGGTCCGGACGGAGCGGTGAAAATACCGGAGCCTTACACGATGGCTGACAGCCCCTACTACGGATGGCACGGTCGCTGGTGTGCCTTCTGGCCGGAATATGAGCGACCCACAGTGGGACAAATTCCCAACTGGATGGACCGGGTCGTCAAAGCAACCTACATCAACGACAAAATACCGCCCCATGTCGGTTTCTTTCCCGATCTCTCGGAAGTTAAAAACGAAATTTCCCAACGCTACAGTTTGAAAGAAAACGTCGGCCGCACTATAGAACTCGGTGTAGTCGATCCTGATGAAGCGTACGACGATTACATTAAAAAACAAGAAGCTGCGGGAATAGACAAGATTTTGGCGGAACTGCAAAAGCAGATGACGGCTTGGCTTACAACCAAGTAGACCTGTATAGAGATGGGATAGAGCAATCTATCCCATCTTTTTTAATCTTTCATGACGGAGGCACCATGCTAAGCACCAAACTTCGATCGGTCTTCAGGGAGCTGAAGCGGAACAAAACGCTCTATCTGATGACGCTGCCGGGAATCATTTTTCTCCTCCTCTTCAATTACTTCCCCATGTTCGGTATCATCGTTGCGTTCAAAAATTTCAATTATATCGACGGCTTTTTCAGGAGTCCGTGGGTCGGGTTCAAGAATTTTGAGTTCTTTTTTAAATCGGCGGACGCATGGATCGTGACCAGGAACACGTTGGTACTGAACCTGTTGTTCATCTCTACCAGTTTGGTCCTTCAAATCACTTTCGCGCTCATCCTCAATGAAGTACGAAATGCGACTTTTAAAAAGATAACCCAATCGTTTATGTTCTTTCCCTACTTTGTCTCATGGATCATTGTGAGTGTGTTTACCTACAACCTGTTTCATTCCGAGTACGGGGCGCTCAATCGTATCCTGGTAAACTTGGGAATGGAGAAAGTCCGCTGGCTCTCCAGTCCTGAGTATTGGTGGGCGATATTGACCATTATCTACGACTGGCACTGGACGGGATTCGGTGTGATTATTTACCTTGCTGCCTTAGCGGGCATTAACCCGGAACTCTACGAGGTGGCTGAAATCGACGGGGCTGGGAAGTGGAAGCAGATATTCAATATAAGCATTCCGCTCATCATGCCAACCGCCGTGGTGCTTACGCTTCTCCATATAGGGAAGATCATGATTTGCGATTTCGGGATGATTTACGGCATCATCGGAGATAATCCCATGCTCTATCCGACGACAAATGTTATCGATACCTATGTTTACAGAGCTCTCAGACAGCTGGGGGACATCGGTATGTCGGCAGCGGCAGGGCTCTATCAATCGGTTGTCGGTTTTATTCTGGTTATAGGGAGCAACCTGCTGGCACGCCGCTTCAGCGAAGAGGGTGCACTGTTTTAATCAAGGGAGCTGAAATGAGTCATCAAACGAAATTAAAGTTTATTCCGCGGGCAATCATCTGTTGTATTCTCCTCATATTCTCGGTCGGTTGTTTAATGCCGTTTATGCTGATAATAAGCGGATCTTTTACCGACGAGGGTGAGATTATCAGAAACGGATTTTCCTTTTTTCCACGCAAAATCTCTTTTGCTTCGTGGATAATGCTCTATCACGATATGCAGCGGATCATCAACGGCTATATCATAACCGTCAGTGTTACGGTCTTCGGAACTCTATCCAGTCTCTTGATTACTTCCATGATGTCCTATCCGCTCTCCGTTACAACATTGAAGTATAGAAACCTCATCGCCTTCTTCGCTTTCTTTACACTGGTCTTTTACGGCGGTATGGTACCGTGGTACATAATCGTAAGCCGGGTTCTCCGCCTCCGAAACACCTTCTTTGCCCTCGTCTTTCCCTATACGCTCCAGGCGTGGAACATGTTCCTGTTAAGAAATTTTTTCAGGACCATCCCTAAGGAGATCGCCGAATCCGCGAAGATGGACGGGGCAAAGGAGATGACGATATTTATCCGCCTTATCCTTCCTCTGGCAAAACCCGGTTTGGCAACGGTAGGGCTTTTCATAGCTCTCATGTATTGGAACGACTGGTGGCTTGGTCTGATGTTTATCGAAGACCACCAACTCTATCCGGTACAGCTTCTTCTGCGCGCCATTGTTTCCAACGTGCAGTTCCTTCGTTCCTCCACGGCGACCGCCATTGCCAGTGATGCAAGCGGTATTATTCCGTTAGAGGGGGTGAAAATGTCCACAGGATTGGTTACTATAGGGCCGATTATCTTTCTCTATCCCTTTGTACAAAAATATTTCGTCAAGGGAATCGTCATCGGGTCGGTAAAAGGATAACAGACAATATAATTTGTCCTTAAACCACTCTTGAGAGAAAGGAAGGGGCGGATTGTGAAAGGCACAATTTTCAATATTCAGCGATTTTCTATTCACGACGGGCCGGGAATTCGTACGACAGTTTTTTTGAAGGGATGTTCTCTCCGCTGTTTTTGGTGTCACAATCCCGAAGGGGTGCGCAGGCAGCCTGAACTGGAGGTCTATCCCGAATTGTGCATCGGTTGCGGCGCGTGCCTGGAAGCGTGCCCCGAGCATGCCCACTCTCTCGTTGAAGGAGAGAAAAGGTTCGATCGCCGGCTCTGCAGAGGCTGTGG
>CAZJBZ010000199.1:0-342 GCA_964543975.1 uncultured Spirochaetales bacterium | reverse complement strand
TTTTACGGACGCGTTGGTGTTGGTGGGAAAAGAGATGTCCGTTAAGGATGTAATGACTGAAATTCTCTCAGATAAACCGTTTTATGAAAAGTCGGGAGGCGGGGTCACTCTTTCGGGTGGTGAACCGCTTCTTCAACTACAGTTTTCAACTGCTCTTCTCGATGCCTGTCGTCGGGAGAAAATCCATACCGCTGTAGAAACGGCAGGCAACGACCGGTGGGAACATATCGAGAGTCTTCTTCCCTTTCTCGACCTTATTATGATGGATTTAAAGCAGATGGATTCGGAGAATCATTTTCGAAATAACGGCGCGCCCAACGAGAGAATTCTGGACACCGCCCG
>CAZJBZ010000198.1:0-8502 GCA_964543975.1 uncultured Spirochaetales bacterium | reverse complement strand
ACCCCTCTAAAGGAATCATGCGGATGGTCATTGTGATTTCCTGCATCTCTCTTGTTATTTTCGAAAGATATCCGGTGGCAGTATCGAACTGCTCAAGCTGATATTTCTCCAGATCGGGATTATCGATAACCATCGCCTCGGCCGTAATCAATTCTCCCATGAGATCGAAGAGACGGTCCAGTTTTTCGGTATCCACACGGATATCTTGTCGCTGTGGGGCCGCCGATACCGGGCGGTCCGCCAACGCGGCACTCGTTTTATGTTGTGTCTTGAGGGCGCTTTCCACCTGCTCTTCCGTAACGGCCCCTTCTTCAACAAGGATTTCCCCCAACCTTCGTTGTTGCATCCGCAGGGCCTCTTCAACGGCCTCGGACGTCGTCTCCCCTATCTCTATCAGGGCCTCCCCTAACGGTTTGAAAGCCTCAGCCGCCTGCTCATCCTTTTCCGCGTCTTCAATAAGGGGCCCTTCTTCGAGCACGGTTGTTTCTCCGTTGCGAATCAAGACAAGTCGTTGGCGTATGGCTTCGGTACTTCCGAAAAGCACCTCCAACACACCCGGTTCCACCTCCCTGTCTCCTTTACGGATCCGATCGAGTACGGTCTCAATGTTAAGACAGATTGATTCGATATCGTTGAAACTGAAAAAACCGGCGTTTCCTTTTACGGTATGCATCGTTCTGAAGGCGTCGTTTAAGTGTTTTTCATTCTCGGGATCAGCCTGTAACTGACGAAGATACTCATCCGCCTTATCGAGAAGCTCAGACGATTCCATGGAAAATTTGGCAATCATCTCAGGTGTGATAACCTGGTTATCATTTGAAAGCTCCACCCCTCTGGTATCGCCTTCGACGACCTTGTCCAAAGCTTGCACAATCGCTGAAATATCGGTTTGAGAATCCAAAGATTGTACTGATTGTTTCTTTTGAGAATACTCCTCGGCACGCACGCTAAGTTCGGCGACCATCGCTTTCACTACATCGACCCCTTCCAAAAGAAGGTCGATGAGATCGGTATCGATTTCCATCGATTCACCGCGAAGTTTGTCCAGTACCGACTCCAGCGAGTGGCTTAGACTTTTTATTTTGCCTAATCCAAGAAAAGAAGAGACGCCCTTTATCGTATGCATCGAACGAAAAATGGAATCGACAACATCGGGTTCCTCGGAGGTCTCCAGTTTTAATATTTTCTCCTCAATGTTCTCTAAATGGTCATTCGCCTCCTGGATGAAAGAAAAAAGCACTTCGTAATCGGTTTCATCGCTTTGATTCTCCTTAAACCGTTCGTCACTCTCCGGCCCGTCACTTCCGAACAAATCGCGCAATGTATCGATAGTACCTTCAATTTTTCCAGCAGTGGTTTCATCGGCACCTTCAAATATGCAGGTCTGGATATAATCGGCTAATTCTTTAAAAATATCGCGTTGCTCCTGCTTCAATGAGTCGTCTTGAGCAAGGTCTTCGCACACCTCTTTGATTTCCATCCCGGCAACCAAGTCACCAGGTGTATAATTTTTCAATGTCCGGATAAGTTTTTTTATCGTGTCAGTCATTCGGCTTCTAATCCGTCAACATCTTTACAACTTTGACCAGAGAGGGAGGATCAAACGGTTTAACCACCCAGCCGTTGACACCCAGCTCTTTTCCAAGGGTCTTCTTCTCCGCGGAACTCTCAGTGGTAAGAAAAATAATCGGTTTCGCCTTAAACGAAGAATTCGATTTGAGAGAACGCACAAACTCGAATCCGTCCATAACGGGCATATTTACATCGACAATGAAACAATCGATCGTTTCCCCCTCACACCTCTCCAGGCCGTCTTGTCCATTTTCCGCGTCAACAATAACATAACCTTCCGGTTCAAGCGCCTTTTTTACCAACATACGAATCGTGGAACTGTCGTCAACACACATCACTTTTTTACTCATTTGGACCTCTTTTAAAACAGAGTAATATCGCCTTTCAATTCTTTTTTCGCCTCTTCGGCGGTCTCATCTTCGCCGATTGCAACTTTTTCTTCCAGGGGAAGATCGAGGGCCTGCCACTCTTCACGTACCGTGAAATATCGTTTGGCCCTCTGTTTTATATCATTTTCTATTTCTTCACGATTAATTTCAATATCTGAAAGGCCGGTTTCCATTGTTTGTTTCAACTCCGTTCCCAGTTCCGACAACAAAGCGACGAGGTGTTCCAATACTTGCCGGGTTATATCCTGGTACTGCTGCGAATGGATAATATCATTGAGTCCTTCGGTAACCGAACCGGAAAGCTTTTTGGATTCTTCAACCGACACTTCCACCGCCTGTAATTGCCCGCTTAAATACGATGAGGTATCGTTTAACGTTGTTTGTGATTTTCGAATCGCTGCCACCGCTTCTTCAATATGGACGGATTGCCTCTCGAATGAAGCATCGACCGTTTCCTCCGTACCTTCAATGAGACTGTTGATTTCTTCCGCGATCTTTTTCGAATTGCCCGAAAGTTCCTGTACCTCTCCTGCAATTACGGCAAATCCTTTCCCTTGATTACCGACCCGAGCTGCTTCGATAGAGGCGTTGATGGCCAGCAAATTCGTTCTGTCGGCCAAATCGGTGATATTAGAGGTAAACTGTTTTATGTCCCGGATCGCTTTTTCAATCTTTCGCATGTCTTCATGGTAGTTTCGGGACAATTGCTGAAAATCGCCGATAAGGTTGCGCATTCCTTCAATTTCCCGCGATAAACTCGATAGGATGGTCTGCAGACTGTGCTCCCCGTTGAACAGACCGGTCAGTAGTTCCTGTATCCTTAATCCGACTTTTTGACTTGTTTCCGCGATGGAAAAAATAGTATCCGTTACCTTAGACGTAGAACTCTCACTCTTGTCGATTACGATACCGGTCAATTTCTCGGCGATCGGGACCGCTTCGAAAAATGTTATCATTTGCCTATACGTCCTGATCGACTCTTCTTCCTGCTTTTCCAGTGCTTCTTGGTTCTCTTCAACGTTACCGTTGAGATGTTCAATCCGTTCAAGCAGCCTATCGCGTTCCTCTTTTATTGATTCCAGTTCCGTATTATCTGTCTCCGGACCCTTGTGCCGTTTCGGCTGCAGAAAGAGAGCAACAAAAAAAGATCCTCCCGCGGTAACAAGTGCCGCAACCCCGAGTACATCGAAACCTATAATAAAGAAGGCCGCCACCAGAAGCAGGGCGGTACCTGCAACTATTTTCAACACCATTGTATCATTATAATTGTCATCTAATCTTTTTCAAGTGAACATTTGCAAAAAGAGCACTTCGAAAAGGTGGTTTTGGAGTCTCTACACGCGTAACGAGGAAAAATTTCCCGAGATTTTTTCGAAAAGTATACTTTCGTATAATATGAAAACCGGACACTATAGGCTATCATAGGTTATCTGCTTTCAAAATGGGGATACGCGGCACTTGCAAAAGGATAAGGTATGTACGAGTTGAACAGTCTCAAAAAGCATGATCATGCGATGTTCATTTATAATTCCAAGTATGATCGGTTTACCACCCTCGCCGCCTATATCGGCAATACCGTTTCAAACAACAATCGGGTCCTCACCTTTATTGATTCACGCACTTCAACAATGCTTCAGTATTTGATAGAGTATTTAGAACTTTCGTCCTACGATAATTGCTATTCTCCGGTCCCGGTAGAAGAATATCTCTGGAATGAAAAACCGAACATTAATGAATTTTTAGATAAAATCAGGCGGGAAACTGAGGCAACTATCGAAGACGGATTTGAAAAATTAGACATAATAATCGACATGCATTACCTCACCTCCACTTTTATCAAGGGAAAGGCGGTTTTTACCTTCGAAAAGAGGCTTGGAGAACTCTATAACAACCTACCGGTGTCCGGGCTTTGTACCTATTATTACGAATGCCTTCCGTATCTTTGGCTGAAAAAATTGCAGCTGCACCATAATAAGACTATCATAGCCGATTCTCTCATTTTTCCGGCTGCCGCGTCTCTTCAAGATCCTTACGCTGATCAATACAAATCGGGAGAACTCGATGAGGCGGTCAAGAATTTACTTTTTCAGCATTTAACGCTGTTGAACGAGACGATAGAGGGAAAAAGCCGACCGGACGAACAGCACATGGGCCCCCAAATTCCTCCCCGATTTCTTACAAAAATGCGCGATATTATTTGGATGTTTGATGCATCATTGAAAATCTCGTATGTCAGTCCTTCGATAAAAGATCTTATCAACGCGGAACCCCAATCGGTGGTCGGACTTTCAATTCACGATACAATGGAAAACAACGTTGTGAAAGAGATTTACCGTCATAACTCAAACGGCTATTTACAATCGTCTTTCACTATAACCCATTCATTAATGTTTAAAGAGAAACCCGGGGCCACCGTCAGCACCCGGTTCTCGCCTTTGACGATAGGAGAGAACATTGTCGGTTATATCGCGGTATCTCGTGACATAACCGCGGGAAGAGCTAACGGGAAACCGGCTGCTTCAATTCGATTTCCCGCCTCAACCCGTCTTGTCAACTATCTTTTAACCGAAGAAAATGGTACTAATCCGGCCTATCGCTATTCTGAGGGGACAATTACGGAACGGGAATTTGAAATAATCAATCAGTTAATGCAGGGGCTGCAAAACAGAGAAATCGCGGAAAATTTACACGTAGCTGAAATAACCGTAAAAAAGCACCTTAGCAGTATTTACAAAAAACTCAATATCAGGAACCGGGTCGAACTTTTTAAGACCTTTAGGGGAACGTAAGGGAAGGATGCAGACTGAAACATCCGCTCTATTGGAGAGATAAAAATGGCACACACCAGTGTTCTCGTTGTAGAAGATGAAATAATTGTCGCGGAAAGCATACAGCGGAAACTCAATAAAATGGGTTACGCTATAGCCGGAATATGTACCAACGACAGTGAAACGCTGGAAGCGGTTGATAAGAAAAAACCCGACTTGGTCCTTATGGACATCAAATTGGAAGGTGATATCGACGGTATATCGATAGCGGAAAAAATACGAGAGAGATACGACATTCCTATCGTCTATTTAACCGCGTATGCCGACGACAAGACCCTCCAACGGGCCAAACTGACCACTCCTTACGGTTACGTCTTAAAACCGTTTACCGACAGGGAATTGCGGAGCAATATCGAGATTGCTTTCTACAAACATAAGGTGGAAAAAGAGTTGAAGGAGAGTGAGAAACGGTTTCGGACCATCATCCAATCCATGTATAACGGAATTCTTGTGACCGATTCCAATTGGAAAATTACCTTTGTCAATGAACAGTTCTGCAGGCTTACCGGCTATTCGCGAGAAGACGTCATTGGGAACCATATAACAACTTTACTGAATCAAGAAAATCGGGAAACGGTGCGTAACGCGTGGGAAAACAATGTAATACAGGAAGAGCGCTCCTTTGAACTTTCAATCAGAACCAAACTAAATGACACTCTTCCTTTAGTGATATCACCAAAACTGCACTATAATGATGCGGGTGAACTACAGGGCTGCATTATTACGGTTACCGACCTTACCTTTTTCGAACACAATCAGACGGAGATCAACTCTACAATTTCACACGAGGTACTTGAAAATATCGAGAAGAACGCTCAACCGGCCCTGCTCATCGATTTGACAAGCTGGCATGTGGCGGAAGTAAATGAGCCTTTTTTAGAAAAATTCGACTATTCACGGGAAGAGGTTGTCGGCCGCTCCGCCATCCAGTTCGCGAATTGGAAAAACCTCAATGAACTCAATTCCTTTCTCTCTCTTCTCAATAGCAAATCCGATGTAAAAGCACAAAGATTATCTCTAAAAAGAAAGGATGAATCGGTTGTCCCGGTCCTCACCGATTTGCACCTCATTGAGAAAAACGGATCATCCCTATCACTGATTATTTTGAATAATGGTGCTTAAGCAAGCTCCCTTTTACTCCGAGATAGTAAATAGACGGAGAATTCAATGGGACAATATACAATCTATAGCCAAACCATCCCCCCTCTTGAAACGAGTCGCGGTAAGCGAAGAGAATTGATCAGCATTATCGAAGATATCCGCCATGTTTTTAATACCTACTTTGACAGAACATGGTTCGCGGTTGTCATCGATGATCTTCCTCTGGCCGGCCGGACCATCAGAGAAATACGAAATCTTGTTTCACTCCACTACTTTCATCCCGGCGACGAGCTGCAAATGAGGGAAGGGATCTACGAATTGGAAAACTTCATCTCCTGCATCCGTCAATTTCTTCTGCCGGTCATTCGAGATAAGATGGGTGTTTCCGGTTTTCCGCATAAAAGGAAAGAGCTGGATAAACATCAATTCATCCTAAGGCAATTTGTCCTCTACACGTTTCCCCATAATCTTAACCGGCTGGCGGAGTTATCCGAAGAGTTGAAGACTGGGCTTTACGACCGTTATCCAGAATTGACTCCGGTGTGATCGGCAACAGAGCCGATGAGACCGACGGGCCGATATTCCTACCAATTGAACAATTAGATTGACTGTATTCAGAGTTGCTGATACCGTTATCAGATAGTGGATTTTTATACCGACATCGCTGCATGCTACGATTCTATTTTTCCATTGAGTCATGAACAGATAGATTTTGTCCGGTCAATGGTTTCAACTTCACAAGACAACCCGGCCTGTCTGTTGGATATGGGCTGCGGCACGGGTTCCCTCTCGATAGCCCTCGCGGAAAAAGGGTACTCGGTCACCGGGATCGACTCCGATCCCAAAATGATCAATAAAGCAAAATCAAAGGCGGCCGAGAAAAAAGCAAAACCTGAATTCTTGGTCGAAGATATGCTTTCCATACACAATAGATTTCCGAAGAACCACTTTGACTGCATTATCTGTTTCGGCAACACATTGGTGCACCTTCGGGGGACCCAAGAAATCGAGAAAGTTCTTGATCAAGCCGCGTCACTATTGAAGCAGGAAGGGCTGCTCCTGCTTCAAATTATCAATTACGACAGAATAGTCCAACGATATGATCAAGGCCTGTCGATCGATCTCTCCGATATAGAAAATGATGTCATTCGGTTCCGCCGCACCTACCTTTGGGACGCCGAGAGCGGTAAAATCGACTTTACATCTGTTCTAACGGATAAGGGGACCGGAAGGGAATTCCGAAATAGTGTCCTGCTCTATCCACTTCGAAAGAGGGAGCTGGAGCAGATTTTAGAAACCAGCGGTTTCGGCGGGCATCGTTTTTGGGGCTCTTTTACAAAAACACCGCTGACACACGACAGTGTACCGATGATCGTAAAAACCGTTAAAAGGTGAGCCGTTTGCAAAAGAAGACAATGTAGTATAACTCTCTTTACATTATGGGACCAATTTGTTAAAGGTATTAATTATATTTAAGTTTTTTGTGAGGCCGTTTCCATGAAAATACGTTACTTTTCTTTGTTGGGTTTACTCGTGATCGCCCTTCTTCCGGTTTTCTTTACAGGCTGTTCGGATAACAAGGAGAAGGAGAGTGATGTTGAATTGCTCGAAGATACAACCGAACCTAAGGAAGAAGAAACAAAATATGAGGTAAAAAGGGGCACTGTGACGAATAAAATCCAATTTTTAGGGAACATAGCTCCTATCGAAGAGAAAAACCTCTTCTTTCGGAAAGACGGAATCGTTCGAAACGTGTTTGTGGAAGAACAGGAGTGGGTCAAGAAAGGAGATATCTTAGCCGAATTGGAGATGGCGGACCTCGACAGTCAAATAATGGAAGCCCGAGTGAATGTGGAGAAGGCCCAGCTAAGGTTGGAAGAGGCACAGGACAAAGTGTTGGCGACAGCCGAAGCGGTGACCCAGCTGGAAATTAAAAAGCTTCAATTAATGAAAATGAAAAACAACGATCCGTCGCCTCGACTGGCAATAGCAAAAGCCCATTTAGAGAAGGCGGAAATCCAGATGGATGAGGCGAAACGGGCCGAACAGTATTACAGTCAAGACCAGGGCGAATCGATCCAGCTGCGGAAATCGAAGGCTGATTACAACATTGCTCAGGCAAATTACGACCAGGTTGTCCAAGACGTGGAAAACCATAAATATGAAATTTCTATTTTAGAAGAAGAAATTAAATTGGCGGAATTGAAACTTTCCCAGGTGAAGGAAGAGAAAGATCCTTTGGCTATCAACGATTTGAAACTTGCCCAATTAACCTTAAAGAGACTGAGTGAACAGGCGAGCATGCACCGGATTACCGCTCCCATCGACGGTAAGGTAATGTCTGTGTATCTGACCATGGGCAGCTCGGTGCGGGCGTATCATCCTTACATTGTAGTCGCCAACCCTTCAGCCTTCGAATTGAGTGCCGAACTGACCGATTCGGTGGTCCTGAAACTGAGTCTCGGTCAGGATGTCATTATTGAGCTGTCCGATCATCCGAACCGACCTATAAAAGGTTTCGTTAGAAGACTGCCCTATCACATGGGCCGGAGTCAATCGAGCGCGCTGGAAGATATCGACCGTTCCACCCGTATTCGCTTTATTCCCCCCGA
>CAZJBZ010000197.1:1393-8523 GCA_964543975.1 uncultured Spirochaetales bacterium | reverse complement strand
CGAAGTGAAGAAGGACCTCATCTATTTGAAGACGATTACCAGAGCGGTGCTGAAAGGAATCGGATCGACAGCGGCATCATCCGCCGTTACCAGAGCGAGTGGTAGCGGGCTGTTGGGAGGACTCACCAGCATCATATTAGGGGCCGCTACCGAGGTTACTGAAAAGGCTGACCTTCGAATATCACGCTTTTTTCCGGGCCGTTTTTATCTGCACGAGATTTTTATAGAAGAGGGAACACACTCGATAAAGCTCGATTATCTCGATGATTCCGGTCGTGTCATCTACACGGATAACATTGACAATTTTCAAGTTGATGACGAGAAAGTTAATCTTGTCTGTTCCTACTTTTTGGATTAAAGAGGTTTGATGATGAATATAAAAAAATATGGTATTAGATTTTTATTGATTGCCGCGATATTCGTTCTCTTTTTCGCCTGCGCAACCGGTTCCGGTACTACTCGAACTGCAGCCGGGGGCGGAACGGCCGGAGAGACGGGAGAGCCGGCATGGGTTTCTTCTCCGGAGGCAGAATATCCGGAAGCTGAGTACATGTCGGCGGTCGGTGTTGGCGATACTCTGAATGAAGCGAAATCTCAGGCTGCTTCGGCGATATCGCAGCAGTTTCAGGTCAGGGTACAGTCTTCCTTCGAAATTTCGGAGAAATACAAAGAGATCATCGAAAGTGATAAGAAGCTCTACTCCACCGAAACCGAAACCAGGGAAGAGATCATGCTTGAATCGGAGCAGGAACTGATCAATCTTCAGTATGGAGACAGCTATACAGCTGATGACGGCAGGGTCTATACGGTAGCCTATCTCAACCGGAATGAAACGGCCAATGTCTATCAGACGAGACTCGAGACACTTTTTGAAAAGGTTGTCTATTTCATCTCCCGGGCCGAAACAGCCGAACGGGTACCCGTAGCCTACGCGTATCAACGGAAGGCCGTTTTCACCGACCAAACAGTCATGACTCTGATGAACCAGTTGAGCATTATCAGCTCTGTTCGCTATAAACTGGTAAACATTCCCTATTCCCGTGAAGAACTCTACTCCACCTTCGACGAACTTTCGGGACAAATGGTCTTTTCGGTCGTAATACGGAACGATCAGAACGGTAAAATTGAGAGCAGCGTAAAACAGTTGTTAAATGAAAATAACTTCAAGATCGATGACCAAAGTCTCTATTCGGTAGAAGGGACGGTCCGTTTTGAAGAGATGCCGGCTGAGAAAGAGGACTATTTCGTGTTAAAATGGTACCTTTCTTTGGGTATTGCCGATGAAAAAGGAGTTACCGTCGTCTCTTTAGATGAGGAAAAGAGAGAAACCGCGGTATCGGAAGCGGCGGCACGTTCCTTTTCCTACGCTGATATCGAAAAAGCGCTGAAGTCGAAGTTTATTATGGAGTTTTTACGGTATCTTGATGATATGGTGAGCATGAGTTCCTCTTAAGTCCCTACTGCGGCAGATTTCCCATTGAGATAGTACTACATTTCTTCTATACTTGTATCTCTCGCAATTGTCGGACTTGATCTCGAAAGGGTAAAATAATTTCTAAGGAGTATTTGTGCTGAAACAGCGGCCTTCAAAGATAGCATGGCACAATAATCGATTACGGCGGGAACTGCAATTCGACAGAGGTCCTCTAGTCATGGGGATAATCAATTGTACACCGGATTCGTTTTACCCCGGAAGCAGGCGGGAGACGATCGATGAGGCCGTGGCGCGGGCCCTCTCCATGGAAAAATCGGGGGCCGATATCATAGATATCGGCGGTGAATCAACCCGTCCCGGTTCGGAATATGTCGATGACGCGGAAGAAAGTGAACGGGTCCTTCCCGTAATCCGGGAGATAAGAGATAAATCCGAAGTGATTATTTCAGTCGATACCAGAAAAGCCTCCGTTGCGGAAAAGGCCTTGGAGGACGGAGCGGACATCGTCAATGATATTTCGGCCCTCCGGGATGATCCGGAACTTCCGACGCTGGTTGCTGAAAGAAAAGTGCCGGTTGTTTTAATGCATATGCGGGGAACACCGAAGAACATGCAGATCGGTCCGTATTACGAGAATGCAACGCGGGAAATAATCGAAGAGTTGGAAGTATTCTGTCTAAAGGCGATAGACGCCGGAATTGACAAGGAGAAGATAATCGTCGATCCGGGTATCGGGTTCGGAAAGCGGTTCCACGATAATCTTACCGTAATAAAAAACCTTTCATCGTTTAAGAGGTTAGGTTTTCCTCTCTTGGTCGGACTTTCCCGCAAATCTTTTCTGGGCACTATTATCTCTGAAGACGGAAAGCCCCTTCCGGTCGAGGAGCGGCTGTTTGCCACGATCGCGGCAAATGCCTTCTGCGCGATGGAAGGGGCCGACATTTTACGGGTCCACGATGTTAAGGAGACAGTCGATATGCTCAGGACTTTGCAGGCGATAAAGAACTCATAAAGAGACGGAAGGATTGTTATATGGAATGGTTCTCTAAAGTATGGATCTTCAGCGATGTTATCCGTCCTATCCTGGATATCGCGATTCTTTCGTTTATCATCTACCGTATCTATCAAATCCTCATGCAGACGAGGGCGGTCCAGCTTATCAAAGGCGCGTTTCTTATCGCGGTAGTCTACGCCGTCGCTTTTTTCTTTAGGCTGGAGACGCTTTTATGGATTCTCAACAGATTGGCAACCGTCATTGTTATCATTATCGCTATTGTTTTCCAGCCGGAATTACGAAACATTTTTATGAGGATAGGACAGGGGGAATGGTTTAAGCTGGGAGAAAGGGCCCGTCCCCACCATTTGGAGAGCGTCCTCAACGCCATTGAGGTGTTGGCCGGAAGAAAGCGCGGATGTCTTATCGTTTTCACAAGAAAGGTCGGCATGAAAAACATCATAGAATCGGGAACGCGGCTGGACGCGACCCTCTCATCAAGTCTGATCTTGACCGTTTTCGGACACGATACACCGCTGCACGACGGAGCTGTCGTCATACAATCGGGAAAGGGGAAAATTGTGGCCGCCGGCTGTTTCCTGCCCCTTTCGGAACAACTGGATGTACGGAGAAATTTCGGTACCCGGCATCGGGCCGCTTTGGGATTGGCGGAAGTCACCGACGCAATCATCCTCATCGTTTCGGAGGAGACCGGCGCTGTTTCTATGGCCTACGATTCCAGACTCTATTACGATCTCTCCATCGATGAGATTCGACGCAACACGAAGTTCCTGCTCGATGTAAGGGAAGAGGTACCGGAGGAAGCACCGAAGGAGGAACCGGTTGAAGAATAGATCATTCCTCGATTTCATCTCTAAAAACTGGCCGGCAAAAGTTATCGCGGTGGCGGCAGCGGTTGTTCTCTTCCTCTTCCATCGGATCAGCACCCTGGAGGAACGTTTTTTTTCTTTGCCTCTCACCGTCATTGAAAACGCGGAGTACATTCCGGCCGAAGATTATCCGAAGAAAGTGAATGTCACTCTTCGCGGGTCAGCTGAAGGCGTGTTTCACATTCTGGAAGAAGATATTGAAGCTGAAATTGATCTCTCGGAATTCAATAAGGAGGGAACATACGAGGTCCCCGTAGAAATAAAAAAGAAGGGTCCAGCTCTCAATGTCGAACCGTTGGAAATCCGCGTTGAGCCTATGGAATTAGAAGTCGTTTTAGAGAAAAAAACAACGAAGACCCTTGAAGTAATACCCAGGTTCGAAGGTTTTCCCGCTCACGGTTACGAACTTGAACAATATTTTATCACCCCGACTTTCCTAAAAGTGGAAGGGCCGCGCAGTCATGTGACAAACTTAAAAACAATAAAGACCGAAAAAATCGATTTATCCGGTAAAAAGGAAAATTTTACAGTGCGGGTGAATGTACGGCAGGATGATCCTTTAGTCCGCTTTCCCGGGGGAAATGTTGTGGAGTTTCACGCCATTATCCAAGAAACGGTCATTTTGAAGACCTTTCAGCCGGTCGATATTGTCCGGATGGATTTAAACCCCGATCTTATCGTAGTAAGCGGTCAAAAAACGGGATTTATCAGGGTCCAGGGGACCCAGCTGGTAATCGAGAATATACGACCGGAACAGGTGCGGCTGATAGTCGACTGCTCCGATATAACCAGGCCGGGGGTTTACACGCTGCCCGCGAAACCCGACATCCCGCTCGGTTTACTCGTTTTACACTATGAGCCGATTGAAGTAACCCTCGAAGTACGAACCTACGAACCTGAAGAACAGTCCGCTCAGACTTCCGCAGGGCAACAGCCTGCTCAGACGACCGAACAACCGTCTTCGAGTTCCCGGCCGCGGGAGCAGCCGTTCAGCAGCAGGAGGCCGGGGGAAGGATTTACGGTAGAGGAGGAGAGCATGGAAGGAGGAGAAAAAGAGTGATTTTAGGAGTAGGCATCGATGCCGTTCGAATAGACAGATTACGGGAATGGGAGTCGAAACCTGAACTATTGGAACGATTTTTCCATCCGGAAGAACTAAAGCATATCCAAAGCAGGGGAAAGGGAGTCCTGCAATCACTCGCGGCGCGGTTTGCGGCAAAGGAAGCGTTCGGAAAAGCGTTGGGGACCGGATTGAAAGGCGTAGCGTTGAAAGATATCTGCGTTAAATCGGATTCGTTAGGGAAACCGCATCTCTGCCTCAGCGGAAAGGCGCAACAAGCTTTTGAAACAATCGGCGGGAAAAGACTCCATGTATCACTCACTCATGAGACGGAACACGCAATAGCAATTGTTATCATGGAGGGGGAATAATGGCCGAAGATTCAAAAACCAGTTTATCTTTTTTTTCCAAGAACTCGATTGAATGTCCCGTATGCGGGGCATCCTTCCGCAAAGAAGAGCTAAAAACAGGACGGGGACGTTTGATCGCGGGAGATTTAACAATCGAATTACGCCGTCTTTATGAACCTTCAAAAAAGTACGGTGCGGTCTATCCCTTAATCTACCCCGTCATGGTTTGCCCGGCTTGTTATTACGCCGCTTTCAGTAGAGATTTTACTCAAATTCCGGATGATATTAAAGAAGTCACGCGCGAGGAGACCGATAGACGGGTTAACAGTATTCGATCAATCTTTGAAGAGCTTGATTTTGAAGAAACTCGGACCCTCAAAGAAGGAGCGGCAAGTTACTATTTCGCTATAATGAGTTATGATCACTTTCCGGAGGATTTCAGTCCCACGATAAAACGGGGGATCTGTGCGTTGCGCGCGGGATGGGTTTTCCAAGATCTTCACACGAACTTCCCCGCGGAGAATTTCGATTATTTGTCCAAGCTCTTGTATCGAAAGGCCCGTTTCTTTTATATGCTTGCGGTTGAATATGAACAGAACGGAAAAGAGAGTATGCGCGGGTGTCCCCACCTTGGACCCGATGTGGATAAAAATTTCGGTTATGACGGGGTGCTCTATCTCTCCGCCTATTTAGAATCACTCTACGGTCCTAAGGAAGATCCCGAGCAGAGAAAGAAATCACTGGAGAACGCGAAGCGGACGGTTGCTCGGATATTCGGGATGGGCAGGGCCTCCAAGGATAAACCCGCCGCGATCTTGGATAACGCGAGAGATCTGCATGAAAGGTTGGGAAAGGAGATTGAAGCATCAGATGCAGGCTAACGAAGAGCGGAAGATTAAGCTGGTCATTGCTTACGACGGGACTGATTTCCGCGGTTGGCAGATCCAAAAAAACGATCGAACCGTGCAGGGAGAAATGGAGAGAGCGTTGGTCGAACTGCACAAACACAAGATCACCTCCTACTGCGCCGGCCGCACCGATTCCGGGGTCCATGCCGCCGGTCAGGTGGCCCATTTTTCCTCCGACATCGCGGCGATTCCCGATGCCCGTTTTGCTCCCGCCCTCAACAGCCTCTTGCCGCGGGACGTTCGTGTTCTCTCGAGTATGTCTGTTCCGAAGGCTTTCCATGCCCGTTATAGTGCCGTTAAAAGAACGTACAGGTATTACTTTTATCATTCAAGTGTTGCTCCGCCCTATATCGACAGATATTGCTACTGTTTGGGGACTCACGTGAATGTAAGAAAGTTGAATGATTTGACCCGTGTTCTCATCGGCACCCACGATTTTGAGACGTTCGCCGCCGTCGGTGACGATGATCGGACGACGGTTCGGACAATCTATGACGCCTCATTCTTTACTCAAGGAGCATTTCTCGTCTTTCAAATATCGGGAAACGGGTTCTTGAGGAGGATGGTACGATCGATTGTCGGTACGGTGCTCGAACTTGCGTTTCGAGACCGTAAGCCGGAAGACATGAACGCCATTGTCACCCGGAAGAACCGGGAACTCGCGGGAACAACCGCACCGTCGAAAGGGCTGTTCCTCTATCATGTTGATTATAATAGTGGAGGCACTTGCAAAAATCACCATTTTATCCGGACTGAAATATCTAAATACTTATAATATAAGTAATTGATATTTTTGCAAGTGCCACATAACCTTATTTTGAAAGAAGCTGTGCTCCGGGGAAAAAACATGAATGATGTTTTACGTGAATACTGGGAAATACTGACTCTGTATGAAGATTACATGGACGATGGCTTTCACAAAAAACGGTCCACACCTCCTCTCTCTTTCCCGAGTAAAATTCATATGAACGCGGACCGTCTAACGCATGGGCGAAGGCTGGATGAGCTCAATTCGATTTCCGACAGGGTCGCGGCTTGTACACTCTGCAAGCTCCATGCCGGCAGGACAAAAGCGGTAGCAGGTGAGGGTGTTTTGGACCCCTTGGTGATGTGCGTCGGCGAGGGACCCGGAATGGAGGAAGATCGGACCGGCCGGCCGTTTGTCGGAAAAGCGGGGCACTATTTGGATAAGTGGCTGCAAGCGGTGGAATTGGACCGAAGAAAAAACTGCTACATTGGGAATATCGTTAAGTGTCGTCCTCCGCAAAACAGAGACCCCCAGCCGGATGAGATTTCCGCTTGTCTTCCCTATCTGGAACGGCAGGTTGCTCTTATCCGCCCGAAAACAATTCTTGCCTTAGGCAGGATTGCCGCTCAAGCATTGGTCGGCACCTCCGAGGGGGTAGGCGGGCTTCGGGGACGGACCTATCGGTTCCACGATATTCCCCTCGTAGTAACGTATCATCCGAGCGGAGTCCTCAGGAATCAAGACC
>CAZJBZ010000197.1:0-1383 GCA_964543975.1 uncultured Spirochaetales bacterium | reverse complement strand
TCGACGAGCGGTGTGGGAAGATTTGAAACGCCTCAATTCCCATTTCGGATGATTGTTGGTGCCTCCGGCTGTCCGTTTCTTAGACCGTTAACGGCCTCATGTGGAGAACTATGGAGAAGTATGTAGACGTTGTTTTTAATATTCCGGTTAACCACTCCTTTGTCTATTCTCTTCCTGACGGCGTAGTAGCGGATGTCGGGTATCGGGTTTCGGCGCCTTTAGGTCGTAAAGCGGCAACCGGTTTTATCGTTGGGAAAGCTGAAGAACCACCGGGAGGAGATTTTATTATCAAACCGATTGAAAAAGTGAGGGACGGGGAACCGCTTTTCAATACTCACCATGTTGATTTGGCGAAGTGGGTGGCAGCGATGTACATCTGCTCTTTGGGTGAAGCTCTTGCGGCCATGCTTCCGGGCGGTCTGAGGGAGAGTAATATCCCGATTTTTGATGAAGCGGAGATCCCCGATGCCGTTGAACATGAGCCTGCACCGCAGCAGAAGAAAGCTTTGAAAACAATCCTGGAACAGAGAGAAGGTTTTTTTTATCTCTATGGGGTTACAGGTTCCGGTAAGACGGAGGTGTTCCTTCATGCCGCTAGAGAGACGTTGAATGAGGGACGGGGCGTTATCTATCTGGTACCGGAGATTTCTCTTACCCATCAAGTTGTGGAAGCGGTTGCGGCCAGGTTCGGAGACAGCGTTGCTCTGCTTCACTCCGGTTTAACCCCTTCCCAGCGATACAAAGAATGGATGAGGATAAAAAAAGGCGAAGCCTCGTTTGTGGTAGGCGCGAGAAGTGCTGTTTTTGCCCCTCTTAATAATGTAGGGCTTATCATCATAGATGAAGAGCATGAAAGTTCGTATAAGTCCGCGTCCGTACCTAGATATCATGCTCGACAAGTTGCCATGCATCGATGTACCGATACATCGGCCCGCCTTATTATGGGAAGCGCGACACCTTCGGTGGAAGCGTATCACCTGATGCATACCGGAAGGATAACGCCCCTCTATCTTCCTGAAAGACTTTCCGGGGGCACTATGCCGGCCATTCGAGTGGTCGACATGAAGCGGGAGAAAAACAGTATTTCGCGGCAATTAGCGGAAGAAATCAGGAACACCCATCGGAAGGGGCGGCAGACAATTCTCTTTCTCAACCGCCGCGGCTTTTGCTACTTTTTTCATTGCCGGACCTGTGGTTTTGAAATGAAGTGTAAAAACTGCTCGGTCTCATTAACCTATCATAAAAGTAAAAACGCCATGGTGTGCCATTACTGCGGTTTCAGATCACTTCCGGTGCAGGTTTGTCCCGAGTGCGGGTCATTGGATGTGGGGTATTCCGGTTTCGGGACCGAAAAGATCGAAGAGGAAATACAAAAAATGTTTC
>CAZJBZ010000196.1:0-8534 GCA_964543975.1 uncultured Spirochaetales bacterium | reverse complement strand
CGGGTGTCGAAAGCAAGGCGATTAGTATGGTTTCACAGATAATGAAGGATGAGGCGGAACCTGCCCACGGCGGAGAAACCAATTTTCGGAGAACGTTCAAGATTGTTCCCGGCCCGCCGGCAGGGAGAAGTTACGCGCAGGAGATCGCTTCACACTACGGCATTACCTACGAACAACTAAAAAACCTTCTGAAAAAGAGAAATATATAAGAAGGAAAGGACCGGAAACAAAACCAAATGTCTCTGTTCCGGCCCTTGCATGTTTCGTTCAACAGGCTAAAGGTTTACTGAAGTTTAGTAATCTTTAGGTTGTCAAAACTGCATGAAAGACTGTTGGTCCTCAGCGAAAAATAGGAACCGCGGGACAAACCGGGCAGATAAAAATAGTAGTAGTACCGTTCACGGGCAGGATTATACACCCGTACTTCTCCCGTATTCGTATTGACAACTATCTTGACAGGAATGTCGTAGTTAACATATTCACGTTTCAAATAGCTGGTCGGGATTTGCAGGTTGTAGTTGTCCATTAAGTACATCTTAGAATGGTTTTCGCTCTTGTATACCTGCGCCCTGTAACCGTAGTGTTCGCGATCATTGGTGTTTTCATCATAATTAAGCCAGAGCAGGTTCGATTTGCCGTTTCCCCACGATTTACCGTTGTGCGCTCTATCAACTAAGACATGAACGCCGAAGCCCGCGTGACCATCCAAGCCGCCGCCCGCGTATTTAACGCTGAACTCATACTGCATGACTCCGGACTGAGGGGCCCGAACATTCAGTTTTGCCATTCCTGCTTCAGCATCCATTTGATACAATCGTCCGCCTTTGATTACCCAATCGCCTTCCGCCGGTGTCGTTCCGCTCAGTGAATAGAATTTTTCGTTGACCACCACCGTTTCCGCCATCACACTGAACGATACAAGAAGGAATAGTGTAATCATGAGAATAATAATCCGTTTCATAGTCTCTCCCCTTTCGTTGTTGTAAATAGAGATATACCCTAAAAGTACGATACATCTTCTTTGTACCGTAATCAAGTTATTTTTTCGTTAGAATTATAACCCACAATATACGGTCGAGCAAGCAGGATTTTTTTTTCAATCAAAAAAATCCTCTTAGCTTCATACAAAACGGGCTATTCGGCAATTACCTCCTCTATTCTCCTTTTCCGATTTTTGCCAGCGATGTAAAAAATTTTATTAAGTTGATAATACCGGAGATGACCGTTCCGATGGAGGCGGCAATCAGTATGATTTTAATAACAAGATCGAACCAATCCCCTACAAAAGAGAAATCGAAAGGATAAACCGTATAGAGAATTATAAGCGATAAGAGACTGAAGAGAGCAATGATGACATGGATAAGATGGTGAAGGAAAAGCGGCCGATAGAATATAAGCATAAAATTGCCGGCAATCTGGACTGCCAGAGCCAAATTGAGGGCCCACAACACGGCCGAGAATTGTTCGGTTATAAACAGAATATTCCAATCGGGGACCTTATTGATTACAAACATAAAAATAAAGTTGAAGATAACCGAAGGGATATAATTACTCAATTTATTCGGTCTGTTTTTCTTCTTTACGTGTTCCTGTTCGTGATCGTCTCGCGGCATGGCACCCCTCCATAACGAATGATATCATAATAGTATGACCGACGCGTGAAGTCAAACGGAAATTACACCCCGCCGGTCCGGCGGTGGGCCGCAATTACGCGGGCTGCCGTTTTTTTCGTATGATATCGTCTAATATTCCGTAGAGACACGGAATAAGGATAAGGGCCGTCATTGTTGAAAAAATCAGTCCGAAGATGATCGTACCGGCCATCGGTCCCCACACCACGGATTTTCACTACCAAACCGATTATCCGGGAAGCCGCGGAATCTACCATAAATACAGCGGAGAGTAAACACCGGAATAGCTCCCCGCTCGGCTTCAGTTGAGATAATTGCCTTTTTCGCCCGTCGTAATTATATTACTATTATGATAATATTTAGTCGTCACAAAACAGGTTTCATTCTTTTAGCAGCAGCAGTACTTTTTTTTACAATGACGTCCTGCACCTCTTCGAAGGACAACGATACGGAGGAACAGATTATGGAAAAAACCCCGCAAACTGGTACAAGTGAAGAAAGAGCACTCGCTACATTCGGAGGCGGATGCTTCTGGTGTACGGAAGCAGTGTTCGAACGAATTCCGGGAGTGCTTTCGGTGGTATCCGGCTACGAGGGGGGAGAAACGGAGAATCCCACCTACCGTGAAGTAAGCAGAGGAGATACGGGTCATGCCGAAGTTATTCAGATCGAGTATGATCCCGCGGTAGTCTCTTACGAGGAACTGTTGGAATTGTTTTGGAAGGCGCACGATCCGACCACGCTTAACCGGCAGGGGGCCGATGTCGGTACCCAGTACCGTTCCATCATCCTCTACCATGATGAAGAGCAGAAAATAAAGGCGGAAGCCTCAAAGCGGAAGGCGGGGGAGAAGTTCAGCGACCCCATCGTAACGGAGATTAAACCTCACGATACCTTCTATCCCGCCGAAGACTACCACCAGGACTACTTCGACAACAACCCTAACGCGGGTTACTGCCGGGTAGTTATACAGCCGAAACTCAAGAAACTGGACCTCGATTTTCAAGCTCGATAAGCCGGCGTTTCAATCCGTTTTTGAACGGACCGGTTATAAGAAGCACCAAAAGAAGGGAGTAGAGGATGGTCATCAATGCCAGTGCCATCGCCTCACTTTATTTTTTTTATTATATTACGGTATACTATGAAGGGTGGATTTGTATGGGAATATCGAGGCGGCAATTGTACCTACTTTTTGCGATTATCGCGTTAATCATCGCGGGTGTCATCCTGCTTCTCGTGCTGCTGATAGTACCGCGGATAAAAAATCCTCCCATAAAGATAGGGGCTTTGATTTCTCTAACCGGCTTCGGTTCCGGTATGACGGACGTACGAGACGGCATGGCCGTGGCGGTTGATGAAATCAACACCCATGGAGGGGTCAATGGAAGGGAGATCGATCTGATAGTCGAAGACAACAAAAGTGAGCCTGATACAGCCGTTGAACAGTTAAAAATGATAGAAACCCGGGAGAATCCTCTCCTTTTTACCAGCACCCTCAGTTCCGTCTCACTTAAACTCGCGCCGGTGGCTGAAAAAGCGAAAGTACCGCTTATCTGTTTAGTCGCTACCAATCCGACTATAACGGAAAACAGAGAATGGGTTTATAGCTTTTTTCCGACCGCCGAGCTGGAAGTACCGCCTATAATATCGATCATAAAAAAAATCGGTGTCACCGATTTCGGCATGCTCTATCTCGACGATGCCTATGGACGCTCGGTTTACGAGGAGGTGAAAAAACAATTTAACACTGAAGACGGTTCATTGCATGGAATAGAATATGGAATGTCTACTACAGACTTTCACGAGCAAATAGAGCTCTTGAAAAACACCGAAGCTCTCTATGCCGTCGGCTTTGCTTCTCACCTGCACAATATCTTCACTCAACTGAAGGAAGAAGATTATCGGGGCGTTATCCTCGGTCCTTCCACCGCGACTATCCCGGATTTCCTTACCAACAGCAGCAGCGACAACATCTACGTGGCCGCCCCCATAATCTACAAAGAAAACTATCGTTTTTCAAAACGGATAAAAGAGGCTACGAAAAACGGTACAAGAAAAAATTCAACCACTACGCGGCCGCAGGGTACGAGTTTATTAAACTGATCGCCAGTGTGTTGGAAGATATTCCGGTTACACGGGAAGCTCTTCAAAGAGAGCTGGAAAAAGGGTTTGTCTATCCCGGTATTTTGGGCGATATCATCATCGGATCGGGAGAAAGTGTTATCGCTTTTCCGCTTTACCCCGCGAAAATCGTGGACGGGAAACTGGAGTACTCCTTCTAGACTATGAAAATTGAAACAAAACTGCTTATCGGATATTCGGTCCTTGTATTGCTTATCGTTATCCTTACATCATTTACTCTTCACATAAACAGTCGTTACATGCAGGACGAATCCGGGAAAAGCTCCATCTTTTTAGCCGAAGAGATGGTCCGCCGTATCGATTACGGTATCTATTTACACCTCGACTGCCTCAGGCAGTTCACCCAAAACCCCATCCTTATCGACTATCTTTTACAATCCAATGAGAAGCTCGATCGGGAAAGCGATGTCATGAACTCCATTGAGAAGAGAAAACGCCTATGGAATATCGCTAACGAAGGGGACAAGCCGGTTGCGCCTTTTATTGAAGAGGCGCGGAATAATCGATATTCTCAATTTCTTGCCTCTGCATTTTTCGATTATTATCAGCTTAACCGCGGATATCACCTCTTCACCGAGATGAGTATTGCCAACCGATACGGAACGGTCTGCTGCACCGCCGGAAAAAACGAAGACTTTTATCATGCCGACAAAAGCTGGTGGCAGGAGGTGAAAGAAGGGGACATCGTTATTAATGAAGTACTCTTGTCTGAAGGCGAAAACACCGCAATGATTGAGGTGGGCATAGCAATTGAAGACCTTAACGGAAATTTTATCGGGTCCCTGCATGTTTTTCTGTCACTTCCCGCGCTGCTGCGAGAGACTGAAATCATCATCAAACGGTATACAACCTCGGAAATTCAACTTGTCAGCGATGAGGGTTTCCTGCTTTACGCGTCAACCGCGCATCGGTTTATGGAAGATTTCTCTCAGTCGGCGATTTTTAAACAGTTAGGAAAAGAGAGCGGTTTTTTTATTACCGAAGAGGGCAACACAGAAAAATTGGTATCGTACGCGGTATCAAAAGGGTATGGTCCTTTTTCCGGATTAGACTGGATCGTCATCTTAAAACATGACGTTCAGGAGATCTTAAAAGAGATGATTATGCTTCGGCAGGTGATAGCAACAGCCTCCTGCATAATATTTGTCCTTGCTCTGTCTATTTCTTTTATAATCTCGCGTTCCATTAAGAAGCCCCTTTCCCTGCTTCATTCGGCGGCATTAGAGGTAGGAAAAGGGAATTTCTCCTACCGAATTCCGCGCGATCACATTAAAAGATATGAAAAAAACGAAATTGGAGAGTTCTCCAAAACGTTCAATGCAATGACGGCACAGGTTGAGCGTCTTTATGCCGACCTTGAACGCAGCAATAAAGAGTTGGATGATTTCTCCTATATTGTTTCTCACGATCTTCGGGAACCGCTTCGAGGCATTAGAAACTACGCGGAAATAATAACGGAGGATTACTCACCTGTACTCGAAGATGAGGGCAAGGAACTGCTCAATACGCTCTCACGGCTGACAACCAGGCTGGATAATTTGATCCAATCTCTCCTCACCTACTCCAGGGCCGGCAGATTCGAGCTCTCCTTTGAGGAAACAGACCTCAATGTTCTCATAAACGAGACTATAGAATCGATCGCCTTCTTCCTTGAAGAGAATAACGCTCGCGTCACCATTGCCGAGCCGCTGCCTACGATAATTTGCGATAGGATAAGAGTAGGAGAGGTCTTTTACAATGTAATCACAAACGCGGTAAAATATAACGATAAGGAACGTAAAGAAATCGAGATAGGAATAGATCGTTCTTTTGAACCTCCGCGCTTTTATGTGAAGGACAATGGAATCGGGATCCCCGAAAAACATCTGGAAACGGTGTTCAAGATTTTTAAACGACTTCATCCGCGGGACCGCTACGGCGGCGGCACGGGGTCCGGACTGACTATCGTACGGAAGCTCATATACCGTCACGGGGGGGCCATCTGGGCTGAATCCGCGCCGGGAAAAGGGAGCGTGTTTTGGTTCACCCTGCAGGGAGGAAAAGATTGAAAACGGCAGCCGATCAACCGATCCTCATCGTTGAAGATAGCCCGGAAGACTATGCGATGATCGTTCGTGCTTTTAAAAAGGCCAAACTTGCCAATCCGACATACAGATGTGAAGACGGAGATGATGCTCTCGATTTTCTTTTTCATCGAGGAAGCTACGCCGCTCCGAATGAACCGCCGCAGCCGGGAATCATTTTGCTCGACCTTAATCTTCCAGGAACAGACGGGCACGAAGTGTTGGCCGAATTAAAGCGTTCGCCGGATTTACAGCATATTCCGGTGATAGTCTTGACCACTTCTTCGGATGAACGGGACATAGAACGCAGTTACAGAAACGGGGCCAACAGCTACATCACTAAACCGGTGACTTTCTCCGGATTCACCGAAGCCGTACAAAGGTTAACAGACTATTGGTTCAGTATCGTTATTCTACCGAGGAAAGAAGAGTAAACAAATGGATAAGACCGCTCCGGTCATCATGATAATCGATGATAATCCCCACGATCAGGACATCTTCCGCCGTTTCTTGCAGAGGGACAAAAAGGAACAATACAGTTTTGTTATGGCGGATACCGGTGAAAAGGGGTTGGAACACTACGAAACGGAGAGACTCGACTGCATCCTTCTCGATTATAATTTACCCGACATCGACGGACTTGAGCTGCTGGAAAAGATGTCCGGTCCGGACGCCCCACCGAAAACCCCTATCATCTTTCTGACGGGACAAGGGGACGAAACGATCGCAGTCGAAGCCATGAAGCTCGGCGCCTCAGACTATCTTATCAAAGACAAAGTAAACAGTGATATTCTCTTACGGTCCGTTCACTACAGTATATCAAAAAAACTGAACGAAAGGACACAGCAGGAACAGCTCATCTTTTTAGAAACGCTGATCGATACCATCCCCAATCCGTTGTTTTTTATAGACCGATCGGGCACTTACAAGGGGTGCAACAAAGCCTTTGAAAATTTCGTACGGAAACCACGCGAAGAGATTATCGGCAAATCGGACTACGACCTTCTTCCACCCGAGTTTACAAAAAAATTTCGGGGCCTCGATCAACAACTGTTACGCACTCCCGGTATCGAATCATTTGAAGAAACGGTTTACTTTCCCGATGAAAAACCGAGATATGTTTTAGTAAATAAAGCGTCATATACCAATTTTGCGGGAGAAGTAGACGGGCTCGTGGGTGTCATTATCGACATCACGGAACGGAAAAAAGCTGAAGAGGAGGTCACGCGCCTCGCGCTTTACGATGACCTGACAAAGCTCCCTAACCGAAGACTCTTTTTTGAACGGCTCTCTCAATCGTTTTCAAGGGCAAAGCGAAACAAAACGTATGTCGCGGTTATGTACATTGATCTAAACGGTTTTAAGCCGATCAACGACACATTCGGACATGAAGCAGGGGACGAGGTGCTGCATCAAATCGGAAAACGAATTTCCCGTACCATCCGAAAAATGGACACCGGAGCTCGAATCGGCGGCGATGAGTTCGCGCTGATTCTTCCGGACCTTCCGAAGGTCGAAGGTGCGGAAACGGTGGCAAAAAAAATAGCCCGCGCGATCCATCGACCGATCACGTATCAAGACCATGAACTTACGGTTACCGCTTCAATCGGGATCGGTATTTATCCCGAGGACGGATCGAAGACGGACGAGATCGTAAACAGAGCGGACGAGGCTATGTATTCGGCAAAACAAAACGGTAAAAAAAGTGACGAATATAATATCGTCCGCTATTCTTCGGAAAAAAGAGGCCCCCATGAACAGTGAACAATCAATCATCGAAGAATTACGAACGAAAGGGTTTGAAAACACCGCCCTCGGGATCTGCATCACCGATTCCCGAGGTTACTTCATAGACGTCAATCAAGCCTACTGCGATATTTACGGCTACACGAAAGAGGAACTAATCGGAAACCATTTTACCATGATGGTCGAAGAGAAAGACCGGGAACAAACACGACGACTTCACGACCGCGTCATAACCGATAAAGATGAAATACCGTTCGAATGGCGGGTACTAAAGAAAGACGGGACAAAACTTCCCATCCTTGCAACAGGAAATCGCGTTATCACGGAATCGGGAGAAAGGTACAAAATAACAACAGTCATCGATAGTAGTAACAGGAAGGCAACCGAACAGCGGCTGCTTTTGACCGAGCGGGTCTTCGACAACGCGAAGGAAGGCATTATTATTACCGACCCCAATAAAAATATTCTTCAGGTCAATGGAGCGTTTACCGAGATTACCGGATACAGTCAAGAAGAACTACTGGGACAAACGCCGAAAATACTTAACTCGGGAAAAACCGAACAGGCTACATATATATCGATGTGGAAAAGCATACGAGAAACAGGATACTGGCAGGGTGAGTTGTGGGACCGCCGAAACAATTGGCCATTAACTTATCACCGGTACAATTTAAGCAGGAACGGCTTATCGAGACGGTAACCGCTATTATGAGCGATATCGATATCTCAATCCACATTTTAAAAGAGCTGGAAGCGTTAGGGATCTCCATAGCAGTCGACGATTTCGGGACCGGCTACAGCTCGCTCAATTATCTAAAACGACTTCCGATCAAAAAACTGAAAATCGATCAGAGTTTCATCGCGGAAGTGACTCATAATCAGGACGACGCGACGATAGTCTCCGCCATCCTCTCATTAGCGAGAAATCTTAATTTAAAAGTGATCGCCGAGG
>CAZJBZ010000195.1:0-8538 GCA_964543975.1 uncultured Spirochaetales bacterium | reverse complement strand
CTCATTCCCGCCGCGGGAACACTTATAACCGGAAATGATAGTGAGAAAGGCCTCCCCGTTTTGGTGTTGGGGGCGGACCTCGCGAAGAAGCTCTTTCAGGACGGAGTGTCCCTGGGAAGAGAGGTCTACGCGAAACGCCGGCTCTATTCCATAATCGGCGTTTTGGAACCAACCGGGACGGAGTACGACGAAATGTTTTTCTCCACCGCGGTAGTCCCCTCCAAGGTGTTGGGAGATTCCCGGATGGCAAGGATGTACTTTTCCAAGAACCCTACCTCCCTTCATTTTGTTATTCAGGACCCGGAGAAACTGGCTGAAACAAAAGCCCGGTTGTCGACGATTTTTGAAGATAAATACGGTGAATTTACGACAATCATTACGCTGCCCAGGGAGGAGGCGGAATCGCTTATCAACAGGAACGAACGGATAAGTCTGATCATACTCTTTCTGGCAATTTCAGGTCTGCTTATAGCGGATGTGAATGTCTCTAACATCCTTTTCGGTAGAATGGTCCGGAGCAGAAAAAAGATCGGTATTCTGAAAGCCATGGGCGCGGGAAAGGTCCATATCTTCAATCTTTTTTCCGTGGAAGGTTTTTTCTTGAGCGTCGGCGGTGCCGTCCTGGGAGTGGGGGTCTCTTTTCTGATCTTCCGGATTATACAGCAGAGTCTCGGCCTTACATCGGTGTTCCCCGCGCAGCTCCTTCTAGGAGTGCTGCTCGCCTGGGTGCTTACCATGGGCCTTACCATCTTCCCGGCGCTTCAGGCCTCAAAGATACCGGCCGCGGACGCGATGCGGCACGAATAGGAGTTACTTACATGGGTACAATACGAACAGTTTTTGCAGGGATTAAGAAAACACCGGGGAAAACGCTGATGACCCTGTTAGCAGTTGGATTGGGAGTCATGGTTTTGATTTCCTCTTTGAATATAAGCAGCATCTTTTCCTCCTTTGTGGAGGAGGAGCTGTTAAGCGGCCGGGTAATAATCAATGCGGCAAACGCGGAATATTCCGATGAGGGTGGATTGACCGCCGTGCGTCCCTCGGAATTCGACGGGGACCTTTTACAGGTTATAAGAAATGAAGTCCCCGGGGTAACAGCGGTTTCTCCCGCGGCAATACCCCATTGGGACCTTCAACTGAAGACGGGAGATGCTGAATACAGAATAAGGACCATCCTGGGGGTAAATGAGGAGTATCTTGCCGTAATGGACCTCTCCTTGGTAACCGGTTCCTTTTTTACCGAATCCGACATTACGGGAGGTTCGAAGAAGGCGGTACTCTCCCGGGACCTGGCTGAGAGGATATACGGTTCAGTGGAAGCAGCTATAGGAGAGATAATCCGCCCGCCTCAAATTGAAGCAAGCAGCGGGACGGGGGGAAACAGCGGAGGTCAGGGAGAAGGGTCTCGGCGGAGAATGGTGCTCCCCTCCTACGAGGTAACAGGGGTGTATGAATCACCCTCGGAATTGAAGCGGAAATCCTTCGGAATCGGGGACGCCCTCATTCCCTACACGTCCCTTCTGCCGGCGGGATTCGATCCCCAGACGGCGGCGGGGTTTCTTCTCTCCACGGTAATAATCTCCGCGGAAGGTTCATCCGTAATGATCTTTGAATCCCGATTAAGGGAGGTTCTCGGCCGGGAATACGGTGAAGATATTACCCTCCATATATGGGAGGGAACTCCCCGGGGAGCAGAGAGCGTTCTGGAAGAGACGAGAAAGAGCCTGCAGACCATAACGGTGGTTATAAATCTTTTAGGCTTCATCCTCCTGATTACCGGGTCCATTGGAATTTTAAGTATCATGATCGTTGAGGTTGCCGGAAGAAGCAGGGAGATCGCCATGAAGCAGGCCTTGGGGGCCCATAAGGGGACCCTTCTCAAGGAGTTCTGGGTGAGGGGTATGGTTTTAAGTCTCCTTAGTTCAGCCCTCGGGGTCATCCTCAGTCTTGTGCTCTTCAATCCGCTGAAAAACATAGTTGTTCCTGTTTTCGCGGACATCGGGGCGGCTGAAATCGCGGGGACCTTCTTTCAACCCCTTTCGGTGATTATCGGGGTCGGCGCGGCGCTCCTCTTCGGCGGTGTATTCGGGATACTGCCCGTCTTTTCCGCTTTGAAGGTCCCCATTGCCGAGGGAATACGAGAGGTGTAACGCCCATGAAAAAATTGAAACTGTTCCGGGGAAAGAAATCTGGTAAGCCCATTTCCGTTACTTTCCTGGTTTTCCCCCTTCTGTTTACCCTTACCGGGGGGAATATCTTTAGCCAGTCTATTGAAATAGGGCACCAGGGTTTGAGTGTGGAAGCGCTGGTTGAACAGGCGGAATCGGGGAATATTGAACTGAAACAGGCGCTGCGGACTCTCCATCAGGCGGAGCGAGACCTTGAAGGGCCCCTTACTCTGGATACATTCAGGGTCTCCCTGGCGGCGCGCTACGGCAGCGCCACACCCTCCGGGGGGACTGCCGCTCCGGAGGGCGACGCTCTTTCAGCTTCCGGAGACTTAAGTATTCCGATAGTGCCCCAGATAACCTTGGGCGGGGGAGTGGCGGTACCACTCTACGACAGCTTGGCAGCTGAAGAGGGCCCCGGGGAAGTAAGCGGTTCAGTTAATCTTACCGCCCGCCCGTTCGCTTCGCCGAAGCCGACCGCCAGGAGTACCGAATCGTACGAAAAGGCCTATTACTCCTACATCTACCGGAAGGCGGAGCTCCTCTATTCGGTGGAAAAGGTCTTCCTGTCTGTGTTGACCGCCGAAAAAGAACGGACGGACGCGGAGAAAATACTTCGCCTTCGAACGAAGGAATATGAAATTGCAAAGGAGAAGTACAATCTGGGAGAGGCGACGTTGAAAGAACTCACCAATCAAGCAGACGCTTTAAGCGAAGCCCGGCAGTCCTACTACTCCGGAGAGAAGGCCCTTCTGTCGGCGGAGAGGGACTTTTTTACCGTCATTGGGAGGACCTCCACTGCCGACACGGTAATCCGGCCCGTCACTTTGGATGATGTATCGGAACGGATTGAGAAGAGAAGCGGCGTTGTCCAATCTTTCAGGAATGGACCTCCACAATCCTTGAACCTCGCACTGCTCCGAATAGAGTTAGAATCTCTTACGGCACAAAAGGGCATGCTCCGGACCTACAGACCTGATCTGTCCGTAACCGCCTCTATGGATTTTCCGTCCAGTGATTTCTCCGTCGGGATCAGCTACAGCTTTTCTCCCGGGGACATAAAAACCGATGAGGTGGCCACCCTGGAGGAGAATATTCTCTCCATGGAGGAGAAGATCCGGAACGAACTCTTCACGCTGCAGAAGGAGAAGGAGATGCTCCTCTCTCAGACCCGGACCGCCGAGGAGATTCTCAATCTGAACCGGTCAGCCTACGAGGACGCCCTCCTGACCCTGGAGGAGGTCCGCTTCCTGGCCGAAGAGGGAGACCGCACGCGGATAGAATTGCTGCAGGCGGAACTCTCCGCCCAATCCAAGAGGACCGCCCTCTACGCTTCCGCGGTGGAGCTCTACACACTGCTGGGGGATTTTATTCTGCTCTTTACGGCCCCCTTGGAGCCGACTATTTAATGGCGCCAAACGTCAAACCTCTAACAACCGTCGAAAAACCCGCGCGACATCCATACCACAAGCGCCATCGCATCGGCAAGGGAGAGGATGAAAGCTCAGCCGATAAAACATATTTCCCAGGATGATGAATTAGTTGTATATGATGTCGCGCATTGCGGCCTCAAATGGGCCCGGATATTTCTACAGTATCCCGTCTCACAATAACAATAGAATAATTCTTGACTTATTCAGGTTGATCGTTTAGAATTTGCCAATCTGAGATAAAGGAACCTGTTATGGCAATCGGACTGATTATTGCAGGTGTTACTGTATTTTCTTTCGTCATCATCCCCGTCATCCTCTACAACACCGTAATCGATAAAAAAAACCAGGTCGAAAACGTCTTCAGCAGTATGGACGCCCTTTTAAAAAAACGGTATAATCTGGTCCCCAATCTGGTTACCTCCGTGCAGCAGTACATGAAGCACGAGCGGAACACCCTTAAGGAAATCACGGCCATGCGTACCCAGGCGGTGTCCGGCGGCCTTTCCAGCGACCAGCGTGTCGACCTGGACAACCGGATGACCCGGGCCCTCGGCGGTCTTCTGGTAGCAGTCGAAAACTATCCCGACCTCAAGGCCGGCCAGAACTTTTTACAGCTCCAGGCGGCCCTCAACGAGACCGAAGAGCAGATTTCCGCCGCCCGCCGGGCTTACAACGCCACGGTAACCGCCTACAACAACAGCCTGGAAATGTTTCCCACCAACATCATAGCGGGTATGCTGAAATACACCCGTAAAAAGGTGTTCGAAATCCCCGATACCGAACGGCAGAACATTAACGTGAATCGGCTGTTCAACCCCTGACGGCAGGTGAAATCCATACGTTTTTGACGGGCACGCTCTTCATGCCCAGGAGGCAAGCCTTGAGTATTACCTTGAAAACCCTGGACCAGTTCCGGACTTTTTTTGACGGAGAATTGTCCCGTGACCTGATGGAGATGGAAAACATTCGGATCGAGCTGGCCGGCAGGGTGGTCAAACTCAACAAAACCTTTGGCTTCACCCTGATTGCCCTGGCCCTGTTCACGGCGTTTTCAATTGCCGGGGCCTTTTTTCTGGCGGAATGGCTCTTTTTTTTCTCGGTGCCCACAATTTTTGTAATGGTGGGCTTTCTCATTGCCTGGGCGATTCGATACACAAAAATGACTAAAAATTATGCGCCTGAGTTCAAGCAAAAAGTGATCTCCCGCATCATCCGGTTTATCGGGCCCGATCTGCAGTATGAACCGGAAAACATGGTGGGGCCCGAGGAATACCAAGCAGGCCGTCTGTTCCGGTCCCAGCCTGACCGGTATCAGGGAGACGACCTGGTCTACGGTACCCTCGGCCGGACCGCGGTCCGGTTTTCCGAGCTTCACACCCAGTATAAGCGTGAAACGCGCGACAGCAAAGGCAACCGCAAAGTCGAATATCACACAATTTTCAAAGGTCTTTTTTTCATTGCGGATTTCAATAAAAACTTCAATGGTGAGACCTATGTCCTGCCCGATCTTGCCCAGAAGGCGTTCGGCAATGTGGTCGGCAATATGTTTCAGTCCTGGAACAAGGGGCGGGGACAGCTGGTCCGAATGGAGGACCCGGAGTTCGAAAACAATTTTGTCGTCTACGGGACCGACCAGATCGAACCCCGCTACATCCTGTCCACCAGTCTGATGGACCGAATCAACCGGTTCAAAAACCGGTCCAACCGGGAGCTTTATCTGTCGTTTATCAACAACAGGGTCTATGTAGCCATCTCCTCTTATAAAGACCTGTTTGAACCTCGGCTTTTCAAGTCGTTTCTCGACTTCAGCGTGACGCGGGAATACTATGAAGACTTGATGCTGGCGGCAGGCATTGTCGAAGAACTCAACCTCAACACCCGCATATGGAGCCGCCAAACGCCGGTTCCACCTTTTCAAGCTCGATGATATCCAGGGGAAAATCGGTCAATTCCTCCGCTCGGTATAGAGTAGTAAAATACTCCTATGGTATCGAAATGGTTTTCCATGGATAAAAATATAGGTTTCACCGCTAACACAAGTTTCATTTTCTCCTAGCCAAACCAAAGGCTTACAAACATCCTGAATGTTTTCACTGGTTGTAACAATAATGACATCACCTTTCTGGGCTTTTCTCAACTTGATTGCCGATTCGGGTGAAACGAAGGATTTTGTTTCGGACGTGAACATGCCGTAATAAGTGTAAATCTGGCCATAATGAATAGCTGGTACACTAAATTTTTAGTTCTTTTCCGTGTGTTTTGTGGTTCCTCTTCACTTTTCAGCTTGGAAAGCAATACCAGATTATGCCCCCATGGAATTTGTGCAACAGGCTGTTGCACAATTTGTTCATCCGGCCAGGCTTCGGCAAACATGCGCATATACTTTAAATTGCGCGGAGAAAATCCTTTCATATAGGGAAACTCATTTCGAAGGTCGTGTGCCAGCCGCTCGACTATTTTCGCCCCCCAGCCTTGATCGGCTTGCCGTTCTAAAATATCTCTTCCGATCTGCCAGTACAGCAATATCAAATCACGGTTCACCGCCAGCGTTGCACGTTGTTGTGCGTTATGGATTCTGCTCTTCAGCTCTGCCAGCCAGTCTGCATATCCTGCCGGAGGCTAAGTCAGTGCAATGAATTTATCTTTTTTCTTCATTCGTCACCTCCTTCGCGCCTTCGCGTCTTCGCGTGAGGTTTTCTCTTGCGGTTCCTTCTTCACACCTACAGCTCCTCCGTCTTGAATTCGCTGTAACCTTCATAGAAATAGCTGACATCGATGCCTTTCATAAACAGGGAGAGGTTGTCAATTTGATCGGTCAATGCACTTTTTAACAGCTCTTTGATTTCCACATCTTTCACCGGACTGCGCTCCATGGCGGACAGGTATTCCTCTTTATCGACCTGGTTCCAGTCGATAACTTTCCGGATCTCTTTTTTCAGGATGAGATCCAGCCAGATACGGGTGGCGCGGCCGTTACCTTCCCGAAAGGGATGGGCAATGTTCATCTCGACATATTTTTCAATTATCTCATCAAAGTTGCTCTGCGGCATGGCGTCGATGTGTTTGAGCGAGTGCTCCAGATACATAAGCGGCGCAAAACGGAAATTGCCTTTGGCGATATTCACGTCGCGGATGCTGCCGGCAAAATCATAAATCTCACTAAACAGATAGGTATGAATGAAGGCCAGTCCTTCGAAGGTGCCGACATGTACTTGTTGAATGTCGCCGGACTCAAACAGCTGCCTGGCTTTTTGCTTGCTGATCTTTTCTTCGGCTTTGGCAAGCTCAATTTGATCGGTGATACCCAGTTTGTTTTTCAGAATCATATCCTGCCCCTTTTTTTGCAGCTCTCTTTTTTGGCCTGTTTTTCCAGGGCGGCGATGGTGGTGCCGTAAAACAAGTTCGGCGCCAGGGAAATAACAGTTTCCACATAGTTGTTATCCACCAGATACTGGCGGATTTTCATTTCCGCACCACCTCGATAAAAAATCCCGGGGAAGCAGACAATGGCAGCACGGCCTTTACTGGATAAGTAACTTAAGGAATGCAATACAAAGGCAAAATCGGCCTTGGATTTCGGCGCCAGTACACCGGCCGGGGCAAAGCGTTCATCGTTAATCAGGGTCGGATCATCCGAGCCAATCCATTTCACCGAATACGGCGGATTGGAGACGATGGCATCAAAGGGTTTATCATCTTGAAAATGCGGGTCGGTCAAGGTATTCCCAAGCTGTACATTAAACTTGTCATAATTGATATTGTGCAAAAACATGTTCATCCGCGCCAGGTTAAAGGTGGTGTGGTTGATCTCCTGGCCGAAAAAACCCTCTTCAATGATGTGGGCATCAAAATGCTTCTTTGCCTGGAGTAGCAGAGAGCCGGAACCGCAGGCAGGGTCATAGATTTTATTCACACTGGTTTGCTTGTGCATAGACAGCCTCGCAATCAGCCGGGACACGTTTTGCGGCGTAAAAAATTCACCTCCTGATTTTCCGGCATTGGCGGCATAGTTTGAGATCAGAAACTCGTACGCGTCACCAAAAAGGTCAATGTGATTATCTTGAAACTCACCGAATCTGAGTCCGGCCACACCTTTTAGGACGGCCGCCAAACGGCTGTTTTTGTCCTTAACGGTATTTCCCAAGCGGTTACTGGTTGTGTCAAAATCGGCGAATAAACCTTTTATATCCTTTTCAGAGTCGTAGCCATTGGCTGAGCTTTCAATGGAAGCAAAAATAGATGCCAGATCTGTGTTCAAGTTTTCGTTGATATTGGCATCAGCCGCCACATTTGCAAACAGTTGGCTTGGATAAAGGAAATAGCCCTTTGTTTTAATGGCATCATCTTTAATGTCATCTGTGATTACATCATCTGAAAGTTCCACATAATCGATATTATCATCGCCGCCTTCGATATAATTGGTGAAATTTTCGCTGATAAAGCGGTAAAACAGGGTTCCCAGTACATATTGCTTAAAATCCCATCCGTCTACGGAGCCGCGGACGTCATTGGCGATTTGCCAGATTTGACGTTGCAGGTCGGCGCGTTGCTGTGTACTTGACATTGTGGTACTCCTGTTCCTGTATATGTTCATTACATCAAGGATGTCTTTTATTTTTCATAATTATTCCACATCATATAGTAATTTGCTTCAAATTTGTAGTCATATGACCGCTAAAGATTTTGGGACGATATTGAATACTACGCTTTCTTGGGATATTGCAGGTAATTATGATCCTCGAAGATGCATTGATATTGATCCCCTCCAAATATATGAAAATGGTAAGAATGTGGAGGACCCCTTGGACCGACCAGTCTGATTTATCGGGTGTATGTATTATGCCGGAATTTCCCCATCCGAAGGTTTTACCGGTGTGTTGGTTTTATAGTAGATAAAGCCACCAATTACCGCGGTAAATGGTGCCACGAGGACC
>CAZJBZ010000194.1:0-8550 GCA_964543975.1 uncultured Spirochaetales bacterium | reverse complement strand
TATTTATCTGCAGGGTAAAATGAACGGAATTGAAGCGGCGATGGCGATCCGCGGACAGTGCGATATTCCTATTATCTATATTACGGCCTATTCCGAGATGAATACCATAGAACGGGCAAAAACAACAAACCCGTACGAATATATTCTAAAACCGATAGACGAAAAAACACTGCACATAAACGTTAAAATGGCCCTGCACAACTCGGATACCGATGAGCATTTACGGAAAACAAAGGAATGGCTTCTTAATGTGCTTACCAAAAGCCAAACCGCGGTGATCATAACGGATAATCAAGGTCATATTCAATTTGTGAACAGAAACGCGGAAAAAATCTGCGAATATGATACAAACAGATTAACGGGGAAATTCGTTTTCGACATTCTGCAGGTCATAGACGAGCAGAATTCCTTCTTAGACAGGGACACGGTCAAAGGGTTTCGACTTAACGGTGATGTGGCCGATTTCAGCAGCAGTACCATTTTGTTCGCCGACGGTACAAAAGAGAGTGTCGACCTGTCGGTCAACCCCATCTTCAGAGACGACGGTTCAATCTTGGGATTCATTATCTATATCCGACTTCAAAAACCGGCGTTTACCGATGAAGATAATAATGAGTTTGAAAAGCAACTCTACGATCCGGTCATTAAAGAGAAGAAAGCCCTCGCTTCATTTTTAGAGATGGAAATTGCACTTTTAACACTCAAAGTCTACGATGAGGGGAACAAGACCAACAGCCGATCGGCCGGACAATTAGACGCGTATAAAAACGTTCTCCGTTACTATTTCGGGGACCACCATTTGGAGCGGCTGGAAGCCCAATTACACCGTTAATTTCGTAAACATGTCCCCGAAAATCGCGTTTCTGTCGAGTCTGTCCACCACCCGGATGGGGTGGCGTCGGCGGTCGATACTGTAGCGCCAATCGTAGTGAACAACGGGACTATGGTCCAAGTGGGACGGCGCCCACTCCGCATTGATAAGCCATCCGATGGGGGCGATGTCCCAAATCTCCTTCGCGTAGGCGAAATGGGAAACCGAATACTCCTGGAACCGTTCTATAAGGAAAGAGGTCAGCTTGTTTCCCCGCCCTAAATCGTGCTCAAGTTCCGCCAACGTCGTCAATGTATGGCCGGCTACCGGAAAGCACGGGACCTGGACCAACGGAACACCGCTTCCGAAAATCACGTTTGCCGCGTCCACATCCTGGGCAAGGTTAAACTCTTTCGTATGGGGCCAGTAGAGGGCGTTCCCTCCAAGCCAGACAACAACGATCCGTTCGACGAGTGATGGATCGATTAGTAATGCCGAAGCTATGTTGGTGATCGCTCCGATCGCGACCACATAGAGCCTTGTGTCCGTGCTGTAGGCTTGGCTTTTTTCAATAAGGTCCTCGACCGCTTCGCTCTCCACCGGCTTGTTTTCCTTTCCCAGATATCTCGTAGAACCTCGAAAAACAAAATTCTCCGCACCGGTGTTCATCCTCTCGAGTAATCGGTGGATTTCATCGTAACTCTTCTCCATGCCGTCCCCAGGCCCTGTGGAGCGGTCGTTATAGAAGGGTGCGGCGTAAATCGCCTTCACGGCCAATTTTTCGGGTGAATTCATCGCGTAGGCCAGGGCAAATTGGTCGTCGATCTCGTTGTAAGTATCTGTATCCAACACCATATCCACCTTTCCCGCAGGCGGTTCGAGCGCTTTGATCAATTCCATCCATGATTGTGCATCGGTTTTCATCGTTTACTCCTTTCTTCACGTCACTGACTATTCTATTTATATGAAGGAAGATGTGCAATCAAAAAAAAGGAGTTCGTACCATGAACACCATTAGTACGGTGGACCGTACCGGTAGACCGGATAAAGCGGGACCTGCTATACTCCTTCCATGCTGAAAGAACCGATGCCACGTCTCGATAGTGCACCTGAGCTATACCGCCAACTTCTTCCATTGTGCAGACTGAAACCGGGGGCGATATGGGAAGATCCGGTAAAAGGGCACAGGATAGGTGTTCTCGACGCTACCTCCCGTTCGGACATAGAACGGCTTACAGGTGGCAATTCCGAGCTCTTTCGACCCGCTCTCGCGGTAATCGATCCTCCATATAACATCACCCTCGCTAAAAAAAATTCGCGTCAACTGTCGAAAGTCGGCATCGAATCGTATATCGATTTTTCACGGAGATGGGTGAAAAACATCGCTTTCATTCTTGCGGAGAACAGTCACTTCTACATCTGGCTTGGTGCCGATCAAAAAGAGGGCTTTCAGCCCCTGCCGGAGTTTATGATTATGATGCGTGAGTTCCAAGAACTCGAATCACGCAGCTACATTACACTGCGAAACCAGCGGGGGTACGGGACGCAAAAAAACTGGATGTGCGCCAGGCAGGAACTCCTCTACTATGTGAAGGGGAAACCACCGTTTCATGTTATCTACACCGATATCCCCAAGGTACTCAAAGGGTACTACAAAACAATAGGCGGACGGAGAACGGAGAATATCGAACGGAGTAAGTCGGACACTATACGCGCGGGGAATGTTTGGATCGATATTCAGCAGGTGTTCTACAGAATGGAGGAAAATGTTCCCGGAGCTTACGCCCAGAAGCCGCTGAAGGCGATCGAACGAATCATTTGTGCCTCGAGCAGACGAGGAGATATAGTTATCGATTGTTTCGCCCATTCGGGGACCACCCTGCTGGCGGCTGAGAAAACCGGGAGGACCTGCTTTACCTCCGACATCGACCCTCTGTTTGCCGAATTGACAATTCGCCGACTGGAGCGTTTTAGAAAAACGGGTAAAACCGGATGGCAGTGTGATCATCCTTTCCCGGAGATTACGGAACAAGACTGTTACTATCGATAATAACACGATTGACATGATCTGGAAGCTTTACTTATAATGAAGCATCTATAATTATATTTAAGTTTCCGGGGCGGCAGTTAGTCCCGCGCGTCGTTGTCATTGGACCGCCCGGGTTCAAAAACAGGAGGAGAAAATTATGAAACGTATAGTGATGGTAGTGGTACTTATTGTCTCGTGCATCGGGACCGCCTTCTCTGGCGGTCAATCGGAAGAGGGGGCGTCCGCGGGGCCGATAAAGGTGGGGGCGATTTTAGCGGTTACCGGAGGAGCGTCCTTTCTCGGAGCTCCGGAGGCAAAGACATTGGAAATGATGGTAGAAGAGGTCAATTCATCCGGGGGGGTTTTAGGACGACAAATTGAGCTCATTATCAAAGACTCCGCGGCAAGTGCCGAAAAAGCCCTTTCGTTCGCGAAGCAGCTGATTGAAGAGGAGAGGGTATTGGCAATCATCGGTCCTTCGACCAGCGGAGAGACAATGCAGATAAAAGAGTTGTGTCAGAAGGCGGAGACAATTCTCTTGTCCTGCGCGGCTGCCGAGGCAATCGTGGAACCGCAGGCCGCGTACGTCTTCAAGACGCCCCAAAAGGACAGTTACGCCGCTAAAAAGATATATGAAACGATGAACGATCTCGGTATCTCGAAAATAGGGGTTGTGGCGGCAAACACCGGCTTCGGAAACGCGGGAAGCGCCCAGCTTGCCAAATACGCGCCCGAATACGGTATCGAGATAGCGATCTCTGAAAGCTACGACGCGTCGGCAACAGATCTGACCGCCGTGCTCACCAAACTGAAGGGAAAAGGTGTAGAGGCAGTGGTCAACTGGTCGATCGTGCCCGCCCAATCGATCGTGGCGAAAAACATGCGTCAACTGGGGATGAATGAGCCCCTCTTCCAGAGCCACGGCTTCGGGAACATCAAATACGTCGAAGCGGCAGGAAAAGCGGCAAACGGGATCGTCTTTCCGGCCGGCCGTCTACTGATCGCGGAAAAACTTCCCGACGATCATCCGCAGAAAGACCTTTTGATCGAATACAAAAACAAGTACGAAGCAAAATACAATGAAAACGCGAGCACTTTCGGCGGCCATGCCTACGATGCAATGCTCATACTGATGACCGCGGTAAAGAACGCGGGAACCACGGAAAAAGAAGAAGTGCGTTCGGCGATCGAACAAATAAAGGACCTTCCCGGGACAGGAGGCATGTTTACAATAACGCCTCAAGATCATAACGGCTTGGGAATGGATTCTTTTTCCATGATAACCGTTGAGAACGGCGAATTCGTTCCTTACGAAGAATAACGGATTCGGCGTTTCTTTGTTTAGCAGCGTACGATGAGCGGAGAACAGCTCCTTCAATATATTTTTTCAGGCATCACTATCGGTTCTATCTATGTTGTTGTAGAGATCGGTTACAACATCATTTATAACGCGACCGGCATCATCAATTTCGCCCAGGGTGAGTTTCTCATGCTGGGCGGAATGATTGCCTACACCTTTTCACAATTTCTCCCGCTTTTCCCCTCCGTCATAGCCGCAGTTGCCATAACCGCGATAATCGGTTCCGGTGTTGAGTTTATTTTCATCAGACCGTTGAAACATCCTTCGGTCCTGCGGATGATCGTTGTCACTATCGGACTTTCGATCATCATCCGGGAAACGGCCCTTCTGGTATGGGATGAAAAGATTCGTGCTCTTTCCTTTTTCACGGGCAGCGAAGTATCTTCCGTCACGATTCTCGGTGCTCACATCTCCCCGCAGGTGCTGTGGGTGTTAGGAACAACCGCGATAATTGTTGTGGGTTTGAGTTTGTTCTTTTCAATGACCCTGGTCGGCAGATCGATGCGGGCCTGCGCGTCAAACAAACTTGCCGCGGCGTTATGCGGCATCAACACCCGGCGGATGACCAACGTAGCGTTTATCTTGAGCGCGGCAATCGGAGCTTTGGCAGGTTGCGTTGTCTCTCCGCTTACCCAGACCCACTATGCTATGGGTACCGATCTGGCGATAAAAGGGTTTACCGTCGCCATCTTAGGCGGACTGGGAAACAGTTTGGCCGCCGTGGCAGCCGGGCTGCTTTTAGGTCTTATCGAATCGTTTAGCATCAGCATTCTTCCCATGGCATATAAAGACGCGATAGCAATTGGAATACTTCTCATTATCCTGTTTTTCAAACCGAGTGGAATTTTCGGATCCAAAGAGACCACCTCCTTGAGGGAGTTCTAAAAAAAATGAATAAGAGGCTTCTACCGGTGGGTATCCTCATCGGGACCGTAATTACCATTCAACTGCTCACATCGCTGTTTGACGCGCAATACTATCTTACCCAATTGACGATGGCCGCCTACTATTCTCTCGTGGCTGTAGGTCTCTGCATGTTGATGGGATATGCCGGTCAAATTTCCATAGGCCAGGCGGGCTTTTTCGCAATCGGAGGGTATACGGTTGCAACGCTGACAAGTATAAACCTGGGGGAACTCCCCATGACACCCTTCCTCACGTTTCTGATAAAAACTCCCTTTATCGCGGAAAGCACCGATATCTACGGCGAGGCGTCCCTCTATATCGCTCCATGGATCGGTTTGATCGGCGCTCTGCTTATTACGGCGGTAATTGCCGTGGTCATCGGTATTCCCGTGCTCAAATTAAAGGGCCACTATTTGGCGATGGCGACCCTTGGTTTCGGACTGATTATCTACCGCGTCGTACTCGGCACCAAACTGTTCGGTGAGGCGGACGGCATCACAAATCTTCCCGGTTTTCCGATCTTCGGTTCCATCCGGATAAGCGGCGATTTCGACCTGCGAATTCAAAACTATTACGCGGCATGGACGATACTCATCATCGGTATCACCCTCATTTCAAATCTGGTGCATTCGAGGGTCGGCAGGGCCCTTCGAGCATTGCACGGAAGTGAAGAGGCGGCAGCCGCAATGGGGGTCGATGTTTCCCGGTACAAATTGCGGGTTTTTGTCCTAAGCGCGCTCTTCGCCGCCGCCGCGGGGGTATTCCTTACCCATTACAACGGCGGTATCGGTCCGTCGGAGGCGGGAGTTTCCAAATCGGTCCGCTATGTGGCAATCGTGGCGGTAGGCGGAATGGCCAACATTTGGGGGACCTTGATCATGGGCACCCTGCTCAATTTTCTTTCCCTCCGCGGGGTGTTCGGCCATTTCGACGATGCCGTTTTCGGCATAATCCTTATTGCCATCATGATCTTCGCCCCTAACGGTCTTCTCCATAAGGAAATGCTGAAAACGGCTTTCAACAAAATAAAAGGGAGGGTCCGTGGCCCAACTTGAAGTGATCGGCCTCGACAAGCGGTTCGGCGGTATCAGGGCGGTACACGATGTCGGGTTCTCCGTTCGTCAGGGAACAATTACCGCGATAATCGGACCGAACGGCGCCGGTAAAACCACCATTTTCAATCTGATAACCGGCACCTTTCCGCCGGACGGCGGTAACGTCCTGTTCGAAGGAAACAACATCACCGGGGAAAAACCGCACCGGGTCGCCGCGCATGGGATAATCCGCACCTTCCAAAACATCAAACTGACGCCGCACATGACTGTGCTCGAGAATGTGAAACTGGGAAGGCATATTAGAAGTAAAGCCGGTTTTTTCCAGGGTTTGCTCCACCTCCCCTCCTCACTCAAAGAGGAACGGGACATTGATAAGGCAAGCCGAGATGTGTTAGGGAAACTCTCCCTTGAAAACGAGGCGGAGACTTCGGTTTCCAATCTTTCTTTCGGGAAACAACGATCGGTGGAACTTGCCCGGGCATTGGCCGCGGGACCGAATATGATGCTTCTTGACGAGCCGGCGGCGGGGCTTAATATGCACGAAACGGAAGCGTTGGGCGGGACCATAAAAAATATCCGAGACTCGGGAATAACGGTCCTTCTGGTTGAACACGATATGTCTTTAGTCATGGATATAAGCGATTTCATCATTGTGTTAAACTTCGGAGAAAAAATCGCGGAGGGTGTTCCCCGTGACATTCAAAACAACGATGAAGTCATCTCGATCTATTTGGGAGAGGCCGATGCTTAGAGTTCGTAATGTGGAAGCGGGTTACGGAGGTCTTCGGGTCCTGAAAAACATCTCGCTCCATGTCAATCAAGGGGAAATTGTGACCTTGATCGGTGCGAACGGTGCCGGAAAAACCACCCTGCTGTTAACGCTCTCCGGGGCAGTCAAACCGTTTTCCGGTACAATCACTTTCATGGATGAGGATATCACCCGCCTGCGTCCCGATCGTATCGTAGAAAAAGGTTGTTCGTTGGTGCCGGAAGGGAGACAGCTCTTTGCCGATATGTCGGTCCGAGAGAATCTTGTCCTCGGCGGGTTTCCTCTACTGCATGAATCGAAAAAAAAGGAAGCGGCCGCCCAACTGGAGTATGTTTTCACCCTTTTCCCCAGGCTGCTGGAACGTGAAAGTCAGGCTGCCGGCACCCTCTCCGGCGGAGAGCAGCAGATGCTGGCTATCGGCCGGGCTTTAATGGCAAAGCCGAAAACCCTTATGCTGGATGAGCCTTCAACCGGTTTGGCCCCGCTGATTGTTCGTGATATCTTTTCTATTTTACGGACATTACGGGAAGAGGGGACAACCATTCTCTTAGTCGAACAGAACGCCCGCGCTGCCCTTCAGATCGCCGACAGAGGGTACGTCCTCGAAACCGGGGTCCTCTTTCTCGAAGGCGGCGCGGCGGAACTGCTTGAAAACCACGACGTTCAAAGAGCATACTTAGGGAAAGAGTATAAGAGCATAGATGAGTGAGGAAACCGCCATGATGTATAACAGGGAATACGAATCGATGGGTCGGGAGGATTTGGAACAGCTTCAGATAGAACGGCTTCAAACGACCCTCAACCGGGTCTATAGAAACGTCGCCTTTTATAAAAATCTCTTCGATAAAAACGCGGTTACGGTAGAGAGCATAAAATCTTTGGCCGACCTGCAGCGGCTTCCCTTTACAAGCAGGGAGGACCTGCGCGAGAGTTATCCGTACGATATGTTCGCGGTACCGTTGAAGGACATCGTGCGCGTCCACGCGACCTCCGGGACCACAGGCAAACAGATCGTCGTCGGCTACACCAAGAACGATATCAACATCTGGACATCCCTCATGGCGAGAGCGCTTGTTGCCGCCGGCATTACCGAACACGATTTTATCCAGATCGCTTTTAACTACAGCCTCTTTACCGGAGGGTTCGGGTTTCATTACGGCGCGGAAAAGGTGGGCTCCTCCGTTATTCCCGCCTCAAACTATGAAATGGCCCGACAGATTACAATCATGAAAGATTATAAGACCACGGCCCTCATCAGCACGCCCGGTTACGCTCTGCACATCGCGGCGGTACTTGAAGAGAAGAACATCCATCCCGATGAACTGTTTCTGCAAAAAGGAATTTTCGGCGCCGAACCGTGGAGTGAAACCATGCGAAAAGAGATAGAAGGCGCTCTTCATATCGAAGCGTATGATAATTACGGAATAACCGAAATAATCGGTCCGGGTGTGGCGTACGAATGCGAAAACCATAACGGACTACATATTTGTGAAGACCACTTTATCGTCGAGGTTGTGGACCCGGAGACCGGGGGACCAAAGAAAGCAGGTGAAGAGGGAGAACTGGTGTTTACGACCATTTCAAAGCAGGGTTTTCCGCTGATTCGGTACAGGACCGGGG
>CAZJBZ010000193.1:0-8550 GCA_964543975.1 uncultured Spirochaetales bacterium | reverse complement strand
ATCCCTTCTTTTACGATCAGCATATCGGGAGCGTTGATAAGAACATGCGCAACGGTGGATGAAAAAATGACTGTAATAATGAGGGCAAGCGAAACGGCAACTGCAAGAATTGTATTGCGGAGTGTTATAGTCATTCTGTGTTCAAACAGTACAATGAAAAGAACGAAACGACAATATCTAACCGAGGGGTAATCGCATAAATCACCATATTGAGCGGTGGGGAAAAAAGGCTTTGATATTTGTGTTTTTTCTCTACAGTAATTTACCATATGTACGATATTCTAAGGAGGGAGAGGAAAGCTGATGATGAAAAGAATCGTTTTAGGGCTGATTTTTTTGATAAGTGCCGGAATTCTCTTCGCGGGAGACATCGCTACCGTTGTCAATCTCGGATTTTCAGAAAACTCTCGTTTTTTTATGTTCGGCTTGTACGGTATTAATGACGAAATTTTCCCGTATTCAGAACTGTACTGTGTCAATGTATCAGCCAATACATTTGTTCCGGAAGGTACCCAAAAGGCTGTTTACAGAGAACCGATACAGCCTGGACAAGAAGGCTTCGGGGCGCTGCTGACTCTTCTCAAAGAGTCCGCTCCACTGGTCGACAAATACGGTATAAATCACCTAAAAAAAGGTCGTATCCTCTACCTTCTCTTAGACGGAGACGAGCCGAAGGAACATCTGGAGTTTCGGGATTTTAACACAGGAAACAGGTATAATGTCACACTTATCCAGTCCGTCCAGGGAGAGGGCGATTCGATCAGTGCTTCGTTCTTTATCGACGTAACCGTCGAGTTTTCCGGAGGTGGGACCAAGCACGTTACGGTGGGAAGGCCGAAATACCGGCGCCCCGGGGTCATCAGGTATCAAATCGACAGGATACTCTTATCACCGGATGAAAGATCGCTCGTTCTTATCGTTGAAAAAGAGGAAAGGGATCCCGTCGGCATCAATGTCCGCTACATGGTTGAAACAGTTCGGATAAAGTGATCTCGAAAAGATGTGGCAGTCTTCGCAGAAAGCAGAAACTACTTCTCTTGACACGCGGGTTTTTTTGTCGGTATACTTCATATCCTCATATTTCAAACTTTTCACGATTACTTGAGGTAATTGCCTCACCTAGGTGAGTTTTACGCGAGGATGCTATGGCCGAAAGAATTACTTCCAGAGCTGAGAATTATTCTCAATGGTATATTGATATCGTACTCCGTGCTCAGTTGGCTGATTACTCTCCGGTTCGAGGATGTATGGTTATCCGTCCTCAAGGATACGCTCTTTGGGAGCGGATGCAGCGCGCCTTGGACGATATGTTCAAAGAGACCGGCCACTCAAACGCCTACTTTCCCCTGCTTATTCCTGAAAGTTTTATTAAGAAAGAAGCGGACCATGTGGAAGGTTTCTCTCCCGAATTGGCCGTTGTAACCCATGCGGGGGGGGAAGAACTTGAAGAACCGCTTGTCCTTCGCCCGACTTCGGAAACCATCATCTGGAGCATGTATCAAAAGTGGATCCAATCGTACCGGGACCTGCCTATTCTTATCAACCAATGGGCAAATGTTCTTCGTTGGGAGAAAAGGACCCGTCTTTTCTTGAGAAATCGGGAATTCCTCTGGCAGGAGGGTCATACGGCCCATGCGACGAAACAGGAAGCGGAAGAGGAGACTTTGAGAATGCTTTTAGTCTATAAGCGGTTCGCTGAAGAGTTTATGGCTCTGCCCGTTCTATCCGGTCGGAAAAGTGAGAGTGAAAAATTTGCCGGAGCGATCGATACCTATGCGATCGAAGGAATGATGCAGGATTGCAGGGCCCTTCAGGCGGGGACCTCCCATTTTTTAGGGCAAAATTTCGCGAAGGCGTTCGATGTGACCTTTCAATCCAAGGAAGGTGTGTTGGAACATGTGTGGGCCACCTCGTGGGGAGTATCAACACGGTTGGTCGGTGCTCTTATTATGACCCATTCCGACGATAAAGGGTTGGTTTTGCCTCCCAAGTTGGCCTCTACCGAAGTTGTGATTATCCCCATATTTAAAAGTGACAATAAGAGTAACGTTCTCGATTATGCCGAAAGAGTCAAAAAGGGACTTTCCTCCAGTTACCGGACCGTTATGGATGACGATGAACAGAACTCACCCGGATGGAAATTTTCCGAATGGGAAATGAAAGGTATTCCGGTGCGAATAGAGATTGGACCGAGGGACATGGAGGCAAACAAGGTGGTCATCGTTCGGCGGGACACAGGCGAAAAGCGGTCTGTTCCGGTGAATGAAACTGCCGCCGTTGTCGGTAAAACGCTTGAAGCGATACAACACTCGCTCTATCGTAAAGCGGTAGATTTTCGAGAGAATAATACGTACCATATCAATTCATACGACGATTTTAAGAAATTGTTTTCAGATACCGATGGTGGTTTTGTCTACGCTCCCTGGTGCGGAGACCCGCAGTGTGAAACCTCGATTCAGGAAGAAACGGCGGCTACCATCAGAGTTCTGATGGATCAAACCTACGCGGATTTACAGCCGAAAGATGATACTCGACAAACGGAAGCAGGATGTATTGTGTGCGGTAAGAAGACACAATACGTTCCCGTTTTTGCAAAAGCCTATTGAGGGGCCTCTTTCAAAATGGGAATATGGGGCACTTGCAAAAATGTCAATTATTTATATCGTAAGCATTTAACTATTTCAGCCCTGAAAAAATGGTGATTTTTGCAAGTGCCTCAGGGGGTTAATTTTATAAGAAGGTCAAGCGATAATGGTGTTGCGCACCCGTCTACTGCTATTCCTCCCGCGTTTGATTTTTCTCTCCTTTCTTCTCATTCCTCTTTTTATCTCGTGTGACGGGGATGAGCAGCCTCCGCTCTTTGTCCAGGAGGATGTAAACTGGTATCTGTGCGATTCATCGGGCATCGTTCCGACCGATGCTCCCCAAACAGGAGAGTCCCGTTCGTTTCAGCCGTGGACTGTACAATACCGGCCTGCCGGTTTCGTTCACGTTGGAAATACCGTATTCTGTGGAATTAACGGTGCCGGTCTGCTTAGGTTCCGGCTTGATGAAGAAACAGTCGGCGACTATACCATGCACCTGAATAGATTTCTCTTTTCCGGGCGCACCATAGGCAATCTTTTCGCCTTTAAAGGTAGCGTTTACTGTCATCTCTATCGGAACGTGCTGTTTTCGACAACGCCCCCTGCTTCCGAACCTCTTGTTTTGATTACGGCGAGTCCGGAAGGACCATCGCTTAGGGCAGTGGTCCCTCCGTTTCAGATTGCCAATCCTGAGTGGGAGGCGGTCCAGCTTGTCCCTTCATTCGATGAAGGATTGTTTGCCGCGTGGAAAACGATCGAACAGGAGAAGACACTCTTTCGATATTCCCGATTATCCATCGATACACTCCGGGAAGTCGAGATAAGTGAAGAAGAGTTCCGATCTGTGTATCAATTCCTCTCCGGTGACGAGGTCCCGAAACAGCTGGTTCGTTATGGTGACGAAGCATTCCATTCCGCCGAGAATCCGCGGATAGAACACCGGCAACAGGAAGGGGCCTCCCATCTGCCCGCAGTGGTCCATCTTTCCGTAAAGTATAAAGAGTATCTTCGCCCTGAACGGTACCGCTTCGGAGTGATCGAGACACTCGAGCGTAAAGAAAGCGGGTTTATCTCTCTCAAAGGAATGCGAGTTGGAAGTGATTACTACATCCTGCGCGATACTCTACAGTGCATCCATGTAGTTCCCAAACGGGGGGCTGTCCGGGAAATCGCCCTTCCCCTTCTTCCTGAAAACAGGGTCTATACCGATTTCTGGACGGACGGAAAGCGGCTCATCGTGAGTTGGGAAGAGCAGCGGTTTCCCGATGTCGGAGAGGCCGGATTGGTCAGCCTTCAGGTCCCGCCGAAATAGGGGCCGTATTCCCCGGCCCCTCGCTTCCTTCAGCATTTCGAAACGTAAGCTGTGGGGAATTCCTGAAATACCTTGCTTCCGCGTTTTGAAAGAGGATGTTATGTGCTATACTAATACTACATTGCCGGAGGAGCCTGTATGGCATTAAAACAGTTGGTATTGCTCATCTTTGGCCTGCTCCTTGTAACGAGTTCCGCTGCCGCCTTTGATCTCTTTACCATAGAAGGCATCGATGTCCACGGCGGATTACTCTGGTTCGGAAACGCCGAGGCGGAAGGCGCTCCTTCTCCTCTGCTGTGGGAGTTCGGTGTTTCTTCTCCGTTCGCGTTTACCGACTTTTTCCTCATAACCCCCGAACTCAGCATGTTTTGGAACCAATATCAGCTCTCCGAATCGGGCGTAAAGGCAATTCCAACCGAAATTGAAACGGCGAATCAGGTCACCTTCATCACACTCGTTTTAGAACTGCAGACTATGTTCCGGTTTCGGATCAACGAACAGATTGCGGCAGGGCCCATTGTCTTTCCTTCTTTTGTTTTCCGCATTCCGACAAAATCGTGGGATGCCGCGGCTGAGGACGCCGCCTATAAAGAGAAGATGACCGAGTATTTATACGGTGACGGTCGTTTCTTCTACCCCGGCCTCGGCGGTTTCTTCCAATGGGCTTTTTCCGAACGGTTCGGGTTTCTCTTCCAGCTGAAGACGAGGCTGCCGCTTTTCCACGCGTGGGATGAGGAGGGTATCGCCTTCTACGATCAGATGATGGTCGTCGGAGCGGCAGGAGTACAAATCTATTTTTAAAAAGCCCCTTCCACAATCACCGTTTTGGCACTGCTCACTAAATGTAATCTCGCACATCGATATCCTTGTGCACTTTTTCATGATGGGCAACGAGAAAAGCAGCTAACGCGGAAGTAACAACATCGATTAAAACACCGAAGCTGACCAGAAGAGGAGCAATCGGCCGGATAATCAGGTACCCCTCCTCAACACCGTTTCCGTAGAGCGAACAGAGCACGGAGAGCGCGACAAAAGCACTGAGGCCGGGTACCGTGCTCAAGGTAAAGGATATGAGGAAACTAAAGCCGATGACCCACACTATCTGTGTAAAATCGATACCTAAACTTGAGTATGAATTGATAATAACTAAAAAGGTGGCACCGGTAACCATCGCGGTACCGGCCTTTCCGAAAATGGCGAACAGAGGGAAAGCGGGCGCTCCAATTTTTCGAGGGATGCCCAGGTTTTCTTTCCCGTGGCGGGTGAGCATACTTAAACTGAAGAAACTGTCTCTCGAGATGAAGGCCGTTATCGCGGGCGCGAATACCCCGTAGAGCCATTTGTATGGGTTTTGTTTCCCTGCAAAAAAGTAGAGCAGAAGGGGATAAATCCCGAAGAGAACAATTACCGTGTCGATGATCAGAATAATGATAAGCTGACGAAACAGTTCCATTTCGGTGGTCACTCGAATCTGGATCCAGAAATAGGCGGCAAGGGCGATCATTCCCACCCCGATCACCTCTATGATGAAGCTGTTGATTTGGTAGAAGATACGCGACATTGAATCGAAAAATTGGACTGTCGGTTTGGTGACCAGCTTGTCGAAGGTAAAGTGCAATCCCAAGAAAAAAGCGAGAAAGTAAAGAGGGAACATGAAGTTACCGCTTTGAATGAAAACGTGGAACGAATTTGCAGGAAAGATGGTAAGCAGCATCTCTTTGAACGTAGGCAGCGAGAACCGGACACTCTCTTCGATGATGATTGGTATCCGGGCCGGAGAGATGACGACAACGGAGACGGTGCCGATGATTGCTAAAAGCGCGGTAGAGAGAACAAGGTAGGTGATGATCCGAAGATAAGTGCGGACAAGCCGTTTATCCTCGCGTAGCTCGTGCGTACCGATGGTAACGGCGAAAAAAAACAGCGGGAAGATGGCGTAACGGCCGATGTTGATAATAAGTTCACTGAGATAGGTGAAGATCTCTTGTGTATTTGTCTGTTCCAACGGAAGGTAGATGCCGAGGAGAATGCCGATGAAAGTCCCAATGAGAAGTTTGATCCAAATTTTCATGGCAGAACAATATACGATTCTCTCTAATCAGTCAACGGAAGCTCTCGGCCGGCAGCATGTGTAGTATCGTCTCCCTATCGGCCGAGATTGGGGAAAGAGATGCCCGAGAGAAAGCCGGATTTTTCCGAATGACGGAACCATTTTCCGTAACTGCGCTCACCCTTTTCCTCGATGTTTTTGATGATGTATGAGGCGAAGTCATCGATATTTTCGGAGTTTGATTCGAACGCGTTAATTGAAAGCGGTTCATTTTTATACTGAGTGAAGATTGATTCGGTCATCTCCTTGAGACTGCCGTAAACGGCGGCTTCGAGCGGCAGAAGGACGGAAGCACGGCTGGTATGAAGGACTATAGAAATTGTCCCTTTTCCGCGTTTCCAGAAAAACGAAATTATTTCTCTCAACGCGAAAAATACTCCTTTTATTTCTTGATCGATACGGCGCTCGATATCCATGACCGGCAGATCGTGAAGTACCCTGTTTTCTTCTCCCAATGAACACGTTAGAACCGCCCGGTCGATGGCCCCGAAGGTATTCAACCCCTCCAAAACGAATGATCGTACCGAAAGCGGAGAGCGGAGATTGAGTTTGACGTTTAGGACTGAAGGATTTTGCGGTACTCCCGATTTATGGTTATCGGAGTCTACTCCCGTTCCAGTCTGTGAAAATTCTTGGTTGGTGATAATTTTGTCGTTATTTCTGATATATTCCCTAATGAGGGCGTGAACAAGTTCTCTTTTATTGCCGATGATCAGCGTGTTCTTATCCATGGGTTATGCCAATAGTAGCCCCTTATGATAGGCGGGTCAATATATTCCCGCCCTTGATTAGGTCCCGGTGGATAGTGGTAGAATAAACGGCTTCAATACGGAAGGAGAATCATGGATGAAAATAGCTTTAGGCCAGATTAACCCGATAATCGGAGATTTTGAAAACAATAAGAAAAAAATACTAAGCGCTACCGAGACGGCGGTGAAGGAAAAAGCGGAAATGGTCGTCTTTCCCGAGTTGAGTCTCTGCGGATATCCTCCTATGGACCTGCTCGATCATAGTGCTTTTGTCCAGGAAAATCTAAAGGTGCTGCGTTGGCTGCAAAAACATGTCCCGCCTTCGATCGCGGTTGTGGTGGGCTATGTAGACAAGAACCAATCCTTTCTTGGAAAACCGCTTCGCAATGTTGTTTCGGTCATCCATAACGGCACCCTCATTCATACCCAGGCGAAGACCCTCCTTCCAAGTTACGATGTGTTTGATGAATCACGTTATTTTGAACCTGCGAGGGAGAGGGCCGTCTTCGAGTACAAAGGGAGGCGGTTCGGTATAGCCATATGTGAAGATTTATGGTGGGAAACGGAACCGGCTCCCGGGACCCGCTATCCGATCGATCCGGTCCGCGATCTTCTCGACCAAGGCGCCGATATTCTTCTTGCTCCCTCGGCTTCTCCGTTTTTTGCCGGAAAAAGCACGATCAGGACCCAAATTCTTTCCGGTATCGGTAAGTCATCCGGTGTACCGGTGGTGTACGTTAATATGATCGGAGGAAACGACAGCCTCCTGTTCGACGGGAACTCCTTAGTGACATCAGGAGAGGGAAAGACGGTTTATAAGGCGGCCTCTTTTCAAGAAGAGATCGGGTATATCGATCTCGATAAACCGTTTGGTTCGGTACCGGAAGAGTGCGACAAGTACGAAGAAATATACAGGGCGCTTCTTTTGGGAATCAAAGATTACATGGCGAAGTGCGGGTTCAAAAAGGTGCACCTGGGACTGTCGGGCGGAGTGGACAGCGCTTTGACCGCCGTCCTGGCGGTTAAAGCGCTGGGACCGGAGCAGGTCACCGTATTCGCCCTTCCGTCACGATACTCCTCGGAAGGCAGCCTGAAGGACGCGCGGAGCTTGGCCGAAAACCTCGGCATCGAACTGCAACAGCTCCCTATCGAAGACATTTTTTCCGTGTCCCTTACCATGTTGAAACCCCATTTCGACGGAAAGGGACCGGACATAACCGAGGAAAATCTTCAGGCGAGGATCCGGGGGATGCTTCTGATGGGCTATTCCAATAAATGGAACTCTCTCTTGCTCGCAACGGGAAATAAGTCCGAACTGGCGGTCGGCTACTGTACCTTATACGGTGATATGTGCGGCAGTATTGCCGTTATCGGAGATCTGTTTAAAACCGAGGTGTACGATCTGTGCAACTATATCAATGAAAAAGAGTCGATCATTCCCGAGTCGATCATCTCCAAACCACCGTCCGCGGAACTGAGACCGGACCAGACGGATCAAGATTCGCTGCCCGATTATGTGCTTCTCGACGGTGTGCTTACCGGTTACCTGTTGGAAAATAAAACCAGTCAAGAACTCGTCGATCACGGTTTTGGACCGGAGCTGGTGGAAAAAGTACTACAGCTTGTTGCCCGTTCCGAGTACAAAAGGAGGCAGGCCCCGCCGGTCTTGAAAGTCTCTCCCCGCGCGTTCGGTACCGGACGGCGTATGCCGATCGCCAGGGCCGTCTACGAAGCGCGGTCCTGATGTTCCGGCGAGAGACAAAATTCTTGAACGCAGGGTCTCCGTCAAATAGT
>CAZJBZ010000192.1:0-8583 GCA_964543975.1 uncultured Spirochaetales bacterium | reverse complement strand
TTAAAAACGGTAAATAGAGAAGCGTTGTATGCGCGTCTCTTGTTATGTAGAGAAGAGCAACAATTGCTGTTGATAAAATGAATTGAGCTGTAAATTTAAACCGCGCCTGTAATCCGTCCGCGTTTTTTCTAAAGATTTTCAGATAATCGTCGATAAAACCGATAGTGCCGAAACCTGCTATAGTTGCTATCATGATCCAAGTAAAAGGATTTCGAATATCCTGCCACAGTAAAACCGAAACAATAATAGAAATATTGATCAAAAGACCGCCCATTGTAGGCGTCCCCGATTTTGAAAGGTGAGTCTGCGGTCCATCCTCTCTGATTTCCTGACCGGCTTTCTTCTTTTGAAGGTATTCGATCAGTTTCGGCCCCAACAGGAAAGAGATAAAGAGAGCGGTTACCGCAGCGTAGGCGGCCCGGAAAGTGATGTATTGAAAAATATTAAAAACCGAATAAAACTCGACCAGCGGATACAGTAGTTCTTTTAACATCTATTCAGTCCCTCCTTCTATCGCCGAAAGCTCATCCCCTATTTTTTCCAATTCGGCTGTTCGGGAACCTTTCAACAGAACGAGATCGCCTTCTCGGACTTTGTGAACCACAATGTCCGTCAGTTCATCCACGTTGTTCGACCAATAGGTTTCAATGCGTGAGCTGTTTTGCCGTACAGTCTCATATACCGGAAACGTCGCGTCTCCGGTAAAAAGAATGATCGAACAGGCCGATGCCGCCAAGAGTTTTCCCAATTCCTTATGCGCCGATTCGGTAAAATCACCCAGCTCATTCATCGGTCCCACCACCGCAATTTTTTTGCCGTCGTTTTCTAAACCATCAAAAAACCGGACGGCTTCGCTAAAACTTTCAGGATTCGCGTTATAACAATCTCGAATGACGGTAAAAGCCCCTTCGATCACTTCTCCCCGCCCAAAAAGAGCACGAGAACGCTCAAATCCCTCTTTTATCGCCTCAATACCGATATCAAAGCGGCGTGCTACCGCTACCGCGGCAAGGCAGTTTATCAGATTATGTTTTCCGATTAGCGAGATGTGAATTTCAGCACCGTCGAGCCGCAATACTGAACCTTTCAATCCTTTCTCGGTAAAGGTTTCAAAACCTTCCGTCGATTCAGGACCGTATGGAACGACCGAACCTCTCACATTCTCACTCAAAAAATCGAAGAAAGGCTCTTTTTCGTAAATGAATGCGGTCTGTCTGCCGTCGAAATAGGAAAAAATGTGCTTTTTTTCAGCAGCGATATTCTCCTTCGAACCGATTAACCCGATATGGGCCGATCCGATATTGGTTATGACCGCGTAATCGGGCCGTACAATCTCGGCCAAGACATCCATTTCTCCTTTCCGATTCATTCCCATCTCAAAAACAGCGAGTTCGTGCTCAGGCGTAACCCGAAGTGCCGCAAGACAGAGTCCGATTTCCGAATTAAGATTCCCCTCATTGACCTGTGTGTTATATTGTGTGGAAAGGACCGAGCCGATCAGCTCTTTCGTGGTCGTTTTTCCGTTACTACCGGTTATGCCTATGGTAACAAGCTTGTCTAAGCCGCGCATATGGGCTGAAGCTGTTTTCTGAAGCGCTGATAAGGTGTTCTCTACAATCAAAAACCAACCGTCATGGCGGTCGGCGGCCTTGATCAGTTTGTCACGATGGTTTTCCCAATAGTCTCGGTCGACAAAAGAGGCCACCGCACCGTTGGAAAGAGCCTGTTCGATAAAATAATGACCGTCGGTCCTTTCACCGTGCAACGGAACAAAAAGATCATTCTTCCCGCATTTTCTCGAATCAACACAGACATCTTCTATAACGTCGTAACGGGGGGATCCACCCACCGCTCGACCGTCGACTACCGACTGAATATCCACGGCACTAACCATCGGCATCCCCTTTACCTCGATCGATGGTGATATGCAGTATCTTGTCGTTTGTCAGTTTTTTCAGCTCCAGTTGTTCCCGTGCTAAACCTTCGATGCGTGCGGGTGAGCGAAGCACGGCGATGCCCGCTATCAGTCGTTTGTTTCGCTCCAACCACTCCCGCTGCTGCTCTTCCAAGGCGATGGTTGCCTCTTTCACACGGTCATAATTGTAAACCTGCCAAACATTAAGGAAGATGATAACCGGTATGGAGAGTAATAATAACAGCCACAGTTTTTTCTTCACTTACAGTTCCTTATCCTTCAATTTTTCCAAAACTCTAAGCTTTGCACTTCGTGATGCTTTATTAATCTCGACCTCTTCCTCACCCGCTTCAACAGGTTTTTTCGTTATGATTCTCCCCAACTGTACACCACCGCACTTACAGACCGGCCATTCGGGTGGACAGGAACATTTTTTATTTTTTTCTCGAAAGAAATTTTTTACAATCCTGTCTTCAAGCGAATGGAAGGAGATAACCCCGATCCGTCCGCCGGGTTCTAAGGTGTCGAACGCATCGGTCAATCCTGAACGCAGCCTGGCAAGCTCACCGTTGACGGCAATTCGCAAGGCTTGAAATGTCTTCGTAGCGGGATGGATTGTTCTTCGGCGGTATTTGGGAGGGACAGCTCTCCAAATCACCTCTTTCAACTCTTCAGTTGTGTGGATCGGCGTCGTTTTTCGGGCCTCCGCCACCTTCCGAGCGATCTTTCGGGAATATTTCTCTTCCGCGTACTCATAAATCAGGTTTGCAAGTTCGACTTCCGGATATTCATTTACAATGTCATAGGCTGAAATTTCCAACCCTTCAGCCAACCTCATGTCCAGTTCTTCATCCTTTTGAAACGAAAATCCTCTCGTCGATTCTTCATAGTGAAACATCGAAATACCAAGATCGAAGAGAATAAGGGAAGGCCGTCGGAATTCTTTCGGATAATCCTTAAAAAAGGTATTAAACCATCGGTTGATAAGCCGAACTCTGCTTTCATACGGTTGAAGGCGTTCGCGGGCCTTCTTAAGAATATTCGCGTCCGCGTCAATACCTACAACAGAGAGTTTGGGAAATTCTTTGAGGAACATCTCTGAATGCCCCCCCTCTCCCACGGTCGCGTCCACCAAAAGAGCGCGCGGTTCGGACGGTTGTAGAAAGTGAAGCACCTCTTTTTGCAATACCGGCACATGTACAATTTCCGACGATGTAATTTTTTTCTCCTTATTCACAGAACATCTTTCAAAACACGGTTATATGGTAATTGCAAAAATTCCAATCATTCTATTTTGTTACCATTTAATTATCTCGACACAACCGAAATGGTGATTTTTGCAATTACCTCCATAGTTTAAATCGTCAACAATTTACTCAATTCCGTTGCCGCTTCTTTAAAATCGGTTTCCGTCTCTTCGAGGTAGGATTTATAAACCGATATGTCCCAAATCTCGATATAATTCTCTATTCCTAAAATAATGCAATCTTTCTTTAATCCGGCCGCTTCCCGCAATGTGGGAGATATATTAATCCTGCCGGCCTTGTCAATCTCCGCTTCCTGAGCAGGCGCAATAATCTTTCTTCGAATAAGCCGGGCCTTTGGATCGAATAACGATGTGGACCCCATAAGGTCCTCCGAAATTCTCTGCCACTCCTCAGGAGGAAACAACCAGAGACAGGTATCGATGCCTTTGGTTACGATCAACACATTACCGGGAATTTCAGAGCGCAGCCGGGAAGGAATGAGAATTCTTCCTTTCTCGTCCAAAGCATTTCTGGATTCCCCTGTGATCATCTAATCGCCCACTTTCTGCTAATTTCTCCCACTTTTTCCCACCCTCTTCTACAGACTATACTTCATTTGCCGGTTCCGCAAGAAAGAATTATTTTTATTATCGATAAAAAGTGAAATTTCTTTTACATTTTACTTGACAAAAGTTAAGTAGCTTTTTTTTATTCAGCATGTTTCTATACCAGCAAGGGAGGACCCTACTAGTGTCAATCTACAAAGTGTATTTTAAATGGAAAGAAAAAGAGGTAGAATTAAGGGCGAGAAAACTCGATCTGACTCATCCTTATTTCGTCTCTATCAAAGATTTAATATTTTCAAAGAAACAGAAATTGATTATCGATCCGTCCGAGGACGAGGTTTTGAAACGGTTTGGGAACGCAGAACACCTCATGATACCTTTCCAGTCCGTATCCCTCATAGAAGAGTTGTCGGATGAAACAGAGGACCATGAGAAAGTTAAACCCTTCACCCTGTTAGATAAAGAACGGAAAGATCACGAGGATTCAGAATGACCCTCTACACTCAATACATTGTATATCCGGAAGGTGATATTCAAGAAATATCCCATACCCTCGCTGTCGACCGGATCGTCGGATTGAATGGCGTCCCCCTCCGGTTACCGTTACCCACTCCGAAAATGATTGCCTATAGAGTGTATAAAGTCATAAAGAAAGAGAAAAAGGGGGAAGAGAATTATTATTACTATCTCGAATTGCTCACGCGAAAGGACATGCTCGAATATACGTAAACAGCGAGCGGACTTTCAAAAGCCCGCTCCGGAGTAGTTGAGGCACTTGCAAAAATCACAATTTTAACAGGACCTGAAATAGTTAAATACTTACAATATTAATAATTGAAATTTTTGCAAGTGCCACATATCCCTGTTTTGAAAGACGCTCAGTCGAATTCGCTATTTCGCAAAGGCCCGATAATCGATATCGGGGAAAACACTGTTCTTGCGCTCTATTTTGGTGAGCCACTCCGTGTTGACGGTGTTTTTGCATAAATTTTCATAAATTTTTGTAAAATTGAAGAGATGCTCCTTTACCCGCCTTACGGCATAAGGGACCGTGGTACCCATCTTCATGATGAAGGGCCAGTCCGAGGCTTGACTTAACAATACCTCCCGTGCAGCCTGATTAAGGACCCGTTCCTTTAACCCCTTTTCATTCGGAAAGCGTGTTGCCAGCTCCTCCATGCGTTCGATCGCCTTATGAAGATGTTTGTAGATCCAATCATTACTGCCGTTCAGCCACACTTCCGAATACCCCTTATTTCCCCAGCTGGAAAAACTGGGTTCCGATATTTGGTTCTCGGGATACCGATCTAAATAATCCGACGGAGTAATGGTAGTCAGTTCGTTCTGTTCCGTATATATTTTCGTTAAAAGGTGTTCTATCCAGGACGGACCTTCAAACCACCAGTGTCCGAAGAGTTCCGCGTCAAACGCTCCTACAATTATCGGAGGTCGGTCCATCAATTCGGACAATTTCAAAATCTGCTTCATTCGGTTGTAGAGAAAATTCTCGGCATGTTCTTCCGACTTCTCTTCGGCTTCTTCTCTATTGTAAGGCCGCTTTTCTTCCGTTTTCCCGGTAATGGCGTGATATTTATAACCGGTATTCACGCGAAGGGTACCATCATGGACATACGGTCCGATGTAATCGAGAGGAAGATCATAACCGATATCCCGGTAAAAATCTCGATAAGAAAAATCACCCGGATACCCTTCACTCTCCGACCAAACCGAATGGGACGATGCCAAATCCCTCCCGAAAACAGCCACACCGTTCGGACAAGAAAGCGGGGCGTAAACTCCGTACTTCGGTTTTTCATCGGCAAAAAGAAGACCGTGCGCGGACGCAATGAAATATTTAAGGTTGTGGGGTTTAAGGTGTCTTTCCAGCCCCCGGTAGTAGCCGCATTCCGGAATCCAAAAACCTTTCGGCGCCGTACCGAAGTTCCGTCCATGAGAGAAAACGGCTGTTTGAACTTGGACTTCAACGCTTTTTTCAAAATGACTGTAAAAAGGCAAAAAGCTGTGGGTAGCGGCGGTAGTGATCAATTCCACATAGCCCAATTTCTGCAGCTCCTTGAAACCACGAAGGATATTTTTCTTATAAACCTCGGTAAAGTCATAAAGGTTCTGAATAAATAACTCTCTGTACATGGACGCTAAAGGAGCGAAATCGGGATCGTTTTTCGTACGCTCCTTCTCTTTTTCTCCTAGTTCGACCAACCGCTCAAGATGCCGTATATACCTCTCTTGCAAAAGTTCGTCAGTTAACATGGCACAGAGTGTGGGAGAAACGGAAAATGTTATCCGATACGGAACACCTTTCGCGGCAAGTCGGTTAAAAGCCCGAAGTAACGGCAAATATGTTTCCGATATTGCTTCATAGAGCCAATTCTCTTCAAGAAAATTATCAACCTCAGGATGGTGTACGTACGGAAGATGAGCATGGAGTATTAGAGAAAGAAAACCATTCTTCATGTGAAATCCTTCTTCATCATCGGTTATAGGTGTAATGTGCGGCAGCATCCACCATGGAGATAATCCGCTGGGGGATATTTTCTCGAAAGGAAGAACTCTCTACATAGTCGTAGAGTCCGGATAGAATAAGCATTTCATTATCTATTGATTCGATCAACTCGTCTCGCAGAGAGATGTCGAGGAGTGTTTTTTCAGGACTGTGTACAGTATTCGATCTGCATAATTCTCTATCCCCTCCTGCTGTTCGGTACATAAGGGCGATGAAATACGTACTACCCGCCCTGGGAAGGTTTATGTACCAACGGTCATCGGTGAACTTAATCGGTATATCGAAAGAATCTATAATTTCAGCACTCTTCTTTTTTTCATCTAGTTCGAAAACTCGCAAAAAAAGTTTATCAAAGTGCATATCGGTTTTCATATCTTCTCGATCGCAATCCCGTATATCCCAATAAGCAAAAGCCCAGAGAGGATCACGGAGCAACAGAAAAATCTTTGTTTCATTGTAGCTTTCCGAAATTGAGAAATCATGGTCCCCACCGATCTCCAATTCTTCGTCTTGAAGAATTTCATATTTTTTTTCCTCTACCTGTATTGCAGAATTATTCCCTGCTTCCCTCTCCGTTCTGTCCTCTTCCATAGCCTCATATATGAGGTCGATAAGGGTTGCGCGGACCGTCCCGCTTGGTACATCGATGCCTTCTTTTTGAGCTATCCCTCTCAATTTACTAAGCGGTAAGGATTGTAACCTCTCTTTTGTCATTAATAACCTCCGGCAGTAAGCAATTCAAAAAGCAAGCTGTGAGAAATCAACATGTGAACGATTGTATTGAAATAGACCGTCCTTTTTCCCTTTTACTCCAAATTTAGTTCACATGTTGATTTCTGCCCGGCAGCAGTCACCGCGCTACCGGTGACTATCGTAAGAAAAATGGGCAAAATATGTCAAGTCTTCGAATTCCCTGCTTGCACCTCATCCTGCTTAGGTTTACAATCCGGCATAAAGAGTTCAACAATAAAGAGCTAAGGTGCCTCATGGAAAATTATCTCATTATTCACGGACATTTTTATCAACCCCCGAGAGAAGATCCCTGGAGCGGTGTCATCCAAAGACAAACATCCGCCTCACCGTACCACGATTGGAACCGGCGAATTACCAAAGAATGTTACGCGGCAAACTCCGCTTCACGGGTCCTTAACGGTCAAGGAAAGATAACGGACATCGTTAATAATTATCAATATATTTCTTTCAATTTCGGTCCCACCCTCTTTCGCTGGTTAAAAGAAAACGCCCCGAATGTCTATTCCCGAATAGTAGAGGCCGATGAAATAAGCAGAGAACGAAACAACGGCCACGGTAACGCCATCGCGCAAGCTTTTAACCACACCATCCTACCGCTGGATAATAGTGCGGATATAATAACCCAAATTGAATGGGCGATGGAAGATTTCCGATCCCACTTCAATCGTCAAACCGAAGGCATATGGTTGCCGGAGACCGCGGTCAATGATCAAGTTATCGACGTTCTTATCGATGAAGGAATTACGTTTATTATTTTAAGTCCATGGCAGGCTGAAGCAAGGTGTAAAATCGGAACCAAATCGTGGGAACCTCTTCATGATCAACCAATCAATTCTGAAAAAGCATACCGCGTAGATAGATCGAGAGGATCAATTGCGGTTTTTTTCTATAACAATATATTAGCCCAAGGAATTTCGTTTGAACATTATTTGACGAATGCTGAAAATCTCTATCAGAAACTCCTTCATTTTCATAATCCGAAGAAAGCCGCTGCACTTATTTCTGTTGCTACCGACGGAGAAGTGTACGGTCACCATGAACCGTTCGGAGACATGTGTTTGGCTGCCCTTTCAAAGATGGTAAATACAAGTAATGATTTCCGATTTACCAATTTCGGCAATTATTTAGAACTTCATCCACCCCAGGAGCTGGTTCGATTAAAGGAAGGTGAGGAGAATCTCGGCACCTCGTGGAGCTGCTCTCACGGTGTCTCCCGTTGGTTTAAAGATTGTGGATGTTCAACGGGCGGTGATCCCGGATGGAACCAAAAGTGGAGGGGCCCGCTGCGCGAGGGCTTGGTCCAATTGAGAAAAACCCTCGAAGAACAATATCACCGCGAGCTGCAAAAAATAACCTCTACAGAACCATCCATCGTCCGAAACCGATACATTGAGGTGATTTCTGATCTTATAAGTCGGGATGATTTCGCGGCATCCGTCTTACTTTCATCGGAAAATTTCGCCGAATCAAAACGGATACTCTTTCGTCTCTTGGAAGGTCAGAAATATTCTCTTTTTATGTTTACATCCTGCGGTTGGTTTTTTTCCGATATATCGGGTATCGAAACGCTCCAAAATC
>CAZJBZ010000191.1:7467-8605 GCA_964543975.1 uncultured Spirochaetales bacterium | reverse complement strand
ATGAAGCGGCTGCACGAATTATCAACACACTGAAACTATGGGAAGAAAAAGAGTGGATGATTTATGATCTTCTGAAGCGGTATATTGTAGGGCTTCTAGAATATAAGGGAGTGGAAATAACGGAAATAACCGACTATACTGATGACAGGGGGATACCGATGTTAGCTCAAAGTATGGATGAATTGATTGAACAGGGACGCGAAGAAGGGATAGAAAAAGGAAAGGAAGAGGGCATCGCTCAGGGTAAAGAACAGGGACGTGAACAAGGCGAACTACAGGACAAACAGAAGGTGTTGGTCCGGCTGCTGAATAAACGGTTTGGGCTTACGGATGAGGAGACAGCACTGGTCATGGCTGAAACATCCAGGGAGAAATTGGACCGGGCTTTGGATGAGTTTGTGTTCACCGAGACGAAAAACCAAGTGTTGGATATTTTACGCGGATAGCGACGAGATTCAGCATGCGCCGGCATAACTACGACCATTACCTGCCTGCAACACACCTCAAAGGCCTATGACGGCGCCATACCGACCGGGCCGGCCCGCAAAAGGTAAAAATGTAAAAAACCAAAAAGGTAATCCCCCCGTCCGCGGTATGCTTGCGTCCCTTCGGTCCGGCATACCGCGGCGCCCAAGGCCTTACGGCCCTTGGGCGGTCCGCACGGGGCGGAAACCCGAGTAGCTGTAGTCCTCGTTATACGGGTCGTCGTAGTTGCGGTAGCCCACCTCACAGCCGTAATCACTGTCGTTCCAGCTCCCCCCGCGCAGAATCCGGCTCGAGCCCGCCTCAGGTCCGTCGCTATCGCTGCTTTCAGCCGGGTATGAACCGCCGTACCAGTCCCAGCACCACTCGAATACATTCCCGGACATATCGTAGAGCCCGATTTTGTTCCAATACTCGCTCTCCGTTCCCGGTTGGGTCCCAACATCGTGGGTGCTGCTTCCGGAATTACTCGAATACCACGCTACGTCCCCCACAGTGTCGCTTCCGGCGTAGGTGGTGCCGTAACTCTCACTGGAAGGGGTGGCCCCGCGGGCGGCAATCTCCCACTCCACTTCCCTCGGCAGCCTGTAACCGCTTGCCGTCCAGTCGACGTAGGGGTTGTCTTCGTGCCCGACTGTTGTGTCGAATGAGCTGC
>CAZJBZ010000191.1:0-7457 GCA_964543975.1 uncultured Spirochaetales bacterium | reverse complement strand
GTAGAGCAGCCGCTGTCGGTACAATAGACCGGATCGAGCCCCATTTTCTCGGAGAGGGCATTACACCACACCATCGCGTCCCGCCAGTTGATGTAAGTTACCGGTTCCAGCTTATCCCCGCTCGTGGGGGCCGAGCCGTCGCTGCCGTCGTGGCCCTCCCGCCCCGGATTTGCGAAGGTGTAGAGGTCGCCCCCGTCCGCGTCACGGGTGCCGTTGCCGTCATCGTCGGGTGTTCCGTCGCCGTTATCGTCGTCGGTGGCCCACTGGTATACCTCGTACCACAGTTCGTAGGTCACCTCGGTCTCTGCAATCCAGAAACCGTCGGTGAGGGTCTGGTTGCTGTTTGCACCGTAATCGTAATCACCGGTTTGACTGCCCACGTAGTAATCGCCCGCTTCCACAAACCGCATGTCGAAGGTGACGCCGCCCGTGGTTTCGGTTGTCTCTTCGCCGGTTCGGTTGGTGTAGAAGTCGTAGGCGGCACTCCACTCCTGCCAGGTGCCGGGGCCGTTCTTCGCCCGCACTTTCCAGTGGTAGGTCCGTTCGAGGGTAAGGCCGGTCAGTTCGTGCGTGGTGGTCGCCTGGCCGATTGTATCATCATCGACAAGGGGGCTCGAGAAATCGGAGTTATCATCCACCATCAGATGATAACCGGTCACATCTCCGTAGGCCTCCCAGGTGAGGGTCGCCTCTCCCATGGTCACTTCACTGCCGTCGGCGGGGGAGAGTAGTTTTGCCACCGTGGTATCGGAGGCCACTTCACCGGTGAGGACCGGTTCGTAGGTCACCGTTCCGAGACTGGCCGGGTCTTCGACCACATCGTAGATTTTTCCGGGGATGTCGGCAGTATCGGTTGTGTACCAGTAGTTGCACGACGCGTCGAAATCGTTCCCGTCGGTGAGTTTTACTTCGTAGGTGCAGTCCGAATTGCTCAGGTTGTTCGCCCCGAAACCGATGTTCACCCCGTTTTCTACCACCACCGCGGAACCTCCGCTGTTATTGCTGATCGTATTGTGATGAAAATCGGGCGACCCGCCGATAAAACGCACACCCGCTCCTTCCGTTTCGCTGTTTCCCGTTATTGTGTTGTTTTTCATCTCTCCCGAATAGTTGGAAAGATAACAGCCGCGGCCCGAATTGTCCGTTATCGTGTTGTCACTCAGGCTAATGCTCCCGTCGTTCAGTTCTATACCCGTCTCCCCGTTTTCAGCGATGGAATTGCCGGTTACCGCTCCTGAAGCGTTGTTGAGATACAATCCTTTCCCGTTGTTACCGGAGATATCGTTATTGTCCAACGTGATCTCTGCAGCAGTGCAGGTGACCCCGTAGCTTCCGCTGTTATTTTGGATCGTGTTGTTGGCAATGGAAAGCGACCCCTGCGAACCGTTGTCGTTTATAGACAGCCCGCTGCTGCTGTTTGAGGAAATGTCGCAGTTTTTTACATAGATAGACTTGCTCGGATCGCTGCTCGCGGACGAGTAATTGAGGCTCAACGCTCCGCTGTCCACTCCGCTGTTATACCGCACCTCGATCGAGGAGAGATACGGATAACAATCGTGGACGGTAATACCTTGCCCGTATTCGAAGAGGCACTGTTCGAGGACCGTCCCCGAAACATAGTTCTCGCCTGCATCGACTGCGGCATCGGTGCTTTCATCAAAAAACTTGATGTAGCCCCAATCGCCTGCCGACGGATTTGACGCCTGCGAGGTGAACACGATTTTATCCGCTGCCGTCCCCTGTGAAATCAGTGTTCCTTTTACCAGGATGTACCAGGCACCCGCGCCGTCGAACTCGACCCGGGTCCCCGGATCGACGGTCAGCACGGTCCCGTTTTCCACCACCATGTTTCCCGTGACCACGTACACCGTATCATTCGTCCAGGTTGTGTCGCTGCCGATGGAACCACTCACCGTTTGGGTCACCGGTACAAGAGCGGACACTTCCGCGGCATAGTCCGAGCTACCCCACGCGTTGACCGCTTTCACCCGGTAGTCGTAGGTCTCCCCTTCCGCGACTGTGGTGTCGGTGTACGTTGTCGTGTCGGCAGCCACCCGGCCGATTTCAGCGTAGGTCCCGCCGCTGCCGGTCTTTCGCTCGATGACAAACTCTTCTTCCACGGTGTCGTTGTCGGTCCACTCGATTGTAACGGACGATGTTTTCCGTTCCGTTACTTGTAATCCGGAGGGCGCCGCGGGCGGGTATTTCACCTCGCTTTCGGTGAGACTCCACTGCGCTGCGGTCGTCTCCCCGTTCAGAATAAAGACCGCTTCGATCGTCCCCCAGGCGATGTCTCCGTCGTCTTTCAGCTGCAGCAGCAGTGTGTAGGACCCGGCAGCCTGCGAACTGTTGCTATAGGTGGCCGTCCCCGAACCGGCGTCCACACTGTCCATGGTGATGTTCGCTGTAGTGTCGCCGATCGGTGTTAGGCTCGCGGTTATGGACGGGCTGCCGATTTTACTCGCAGGCCAGGAAAGGTCGATTGCAAAGGTCCCTGTCCCGTCGATGAGCCCCAGGTTGATCGTTACCGGGCTTACCGTCGCCTCAGTTATCGTTACCGCGGCCGAACCCGTGACCAACGCCGTCCCGGCGCTGTTTTTCCCGGTCACCGTGACCGTCCACACGCCCACGGCGAGCCCCGTCTCTTCAAGGGTGGTCTCGGTAAAACCGGTATGGGAAAAGTTCGCCCCGTCCGGCCCCGAACCGGATATATCGTACGAGGTGATGTCCAGACTGGTGACGGAATCGGGTTTGAGGGTTTTCGCCCCGACCAGGCCGGCGGCAGCCGCCCCGCTCCCGGTGTCCACGGTGAGACGAACACCGCCGCTCGGGTCGTACGCGGTAAGCCCGCCTCCACCGCCGCCGCTCCCTTCAACAGCGGTCAGTTTCTCATCCGCGCTTTGCAGGGGATTGGGACATCCCCCCAAAAAAAGGAACGCTAATATGACGACCGCGGATACAGCGATCATTGTGGCTGTTTTTTTTCTTCCTCTTCCCATCACTTACCTGCCTTAAATTGTTCCGCAAGGACTTTCGGGCGTGCAGGTCGTCCTACCGGCCCCTTCGGAACACGATATAATCCCATTACAAGTGGCAATCAATTGCCACTTGTAGAATTGATATCTTTTCCCTTATCCTCCGGATTTTTTACACTAAATATCTTTTTAATAAATGCGATTTTCTTATTCGGGTCTTGGATATCATCTATTTCACGTTTTAAGCGTAAAAAATCCTTTTGACTAAAACCCTCCAAAACAAGCTCATCGATATACTGTCTATATTCAAAAATAAACTCACCTGCTTTGCGATAGTAGTCAGCCTGTCTCCTTTTAAAAGGAAACTCAGATTCTACATAATTTTCCCACGTGTTATATTTTATTTTATAGCTTTTGCCCTCGAAGGCTTCATACATCAAGAGGGAGAAGTGCACGATAGAATTTGCTACGTCTTTCCATGCTTCTCTTATATTTTGAGTAATATTGTGAAACCGTTCTTGTTCAAGATCATTGCTCATTGTTTCTTTTCCCTTTAGAGCGATAAGAATCTAAAACCGTTTTAAAAAGTTTATGGGCATAGTCGGGATCGAGTTTACTCTGAAAAACCCGCAGAACTTCTTCGATTAATTCCTGTTCTATATTCTTCACGGATTCCATTATTCTAACAAGGGACTTTTCATTTAATGTAGCGAATTTATCGATATCAAGAGTTCTCTCATATTTATAAAATGATTCACCAATCTTTAAGTACTCCTGCGCTTTCATCAACGATAATCTGGGAAATTCTTTTGTCAGATACGCTTCCCAATCTTTTTGAACTTGTACCTTCTCGTTAGCTTCCGTGTAGTATTTATCGGAAAAGACCCTAAATAATTGGAGGCTGAACTTAATTACTGCGTTTCCTATATTGTCGTATGCTGAGGCGAGCCTAGTTGTTTGGAGATTAAGCATTTTCGTATTCATAACTACCCATTACCGGCAATCAATTGCCACTTTTACACATGTCGCACCGGTGCGACATTTCACATAAAACCAACACACAACCTTCTTTTAAATTTTTCCATCATTCTACCTGCCTTAAAAAAAAATCCCGAAAGGACCTTCGGGCGTGCAGGTCGCCCTACCGGCCCCCTCGGAAAACGATATATTCGACGGCCTGATTGCCGTGCGGGAGATGTACCTGGACAAACGCTCTTCCGCCTGTAGGTCCGTAAACCGACAGGTCCTCAAAACGCGCCTGTACTCAGAAGGGGCGGAAACCGTCCAATAACTCTTTCCGTTTTGCTGAAAAAAATTGTTCTCCGCCCTGATAATCTTTTTATTCAAACAAAACTCATTAATCTCATCCGACTGAAAGTATTCGCCCTCCTGGTTAAAAGGAATTGTTACTATGTGATACGGCATCTGTCTCTTCCCAATCGCCCGATCATTTTTCCTTCAAAAGGTAAAAAGGTAAAAAACCTAAAACGTAATCCGCGCCACCTGCAGTGCGCCGGTATATCTCCGGTCCGGCACACTGCGGCGCCCAAGGCCTTACGGCCCTTGGGCGGTCCGCACGGGGCGGAAACCGTAGCTGAAGTACTCGAAATACGGGTAGAAGTTGTCGCGGTCGACCACCTCACAGAAGCTAACACTGTCGTTCCAGCTCCCCCCGCGCTGCATACGGTACGAGCCCGCATCCGGTCCGTCACAGTCGCTGCTCTCAGCAGGGTATGAACCGTCATACCAGTCCCAGCACCACTCGAATACATTCCCCGACATATCGTAGAGCCCGATCTCATTGGCCTGTTTTTGTGCTACAGAATGCGTTTTACCGTTTGAATTACTAGAATACCAGGCCACATCGCCTACCGTGTCGCTCCCGGCGTAGGTGGTGCCGTAGCTGTCGGTCGACGGTCCGGCCCCGCGGGCTGCAATCTCCCACTCCACTTCCCGCGGCAGCCTGTAACCACTTGCCGCCCAGTCGACATAGGGGTTGTCCTCATGCCCCGCGGTTGTGTCCAGTGTTCCGGTGTTCGTGACTGTCCTAATCGGGTTCGAGAAGCTGCTGTCTGTGTAGTAAACCGGATCGTGTCCCATCTTCTCGGAGATCGCATTGCACCACACCATCGCGTCCCGCCAATTGATGTAGGTGACCGGCTCCAGTTTGGCTGTGGTCGGCGCCGCACCCGTGCTCCCGTCATTTCCTTCACGCCCGGCATTGGCAAACGTGTAACCGTTCGCCGTTGCCCACGAATACACTTCATGCCACAGTTCGTAGGTCACCTCTGTTTCCGCTATCCAGTACCCTTTAGTGAGGGTCTGGTTCGCGTTGGCCGCGTAATCGTAACTGCCGGTTTGACTGCCGACGTAATACTCTCCCGGGGGGACATAGATTAAGTCAAAGCCAACACCACCGGTACCGGTTGTTGCCGAGTCTGCCAAGCTGGGTAACGCTACCCGAAACCCTAAACTCTTCGAATACGCCGTACCACCTTTAACCACAACAACCGATAATGTATAGCTTCCGAGGCTTAGGCTGCTGCCTATTGTAATGGTGTCGGCAGTCTCCCCGCGTATGGAACTGCCGTCCAGGTACCACCGGTAGGAATCTACGTCGGTTGAAGAGTTCGCTGTTACCGTCATATCGAACCCATAGTACACAATCGCCTCGCCGCCGTCGGTTGTGGGGGTGTTATCGCCGATGTCGGTTTCCAACGTGATGGAAATACCGGGTTCGGGAACAGTGAAGTTCCACGTACTGCTCCAATCCCCCCAGGTTTCGCTGCTGTAGGTCCGAACCCGCCAGTAGTAGGTTGAGCCTTGGGTCAGCGTGGTCTGCACCTGATACTGCGACGTGGCCGCTTCAATCGCGTCGTCTTCTTCGACACTGTCGGTGAACGTGCTTGAATCGGAGAGCTGTACCCAATACTTCTCGGCCCCGTCAACCTCTGCCCAATCGAGGAGCGGGGTCGTCGTGGTGACCGTGCCGTTGTCCGGCGGACTCACGTCATCCGTCGTTCCCACACTCACATCTATTTTAAAGCTCCACACTCCGCCGTAATGGGCCGTCCCTTCGCCGTCTTTTACCCCTCCCTGCCAATAGTAGGTCGCACCGTTGGTAAGAACGTCCTTCTCTACCGAGTAGAGCGGAGAATCAACCGTATCGACTTCCACCAACGGGGAGGTCATGTCCTCGGAACCGGAAACCTTGAAGCAGTACGCCTGTACCACCTCGGCGGATTTTTCTTTGACCGAAAGCGACGGGGTTATGTCGCCGATGATCGCCCCGTTCGAGGGAGAGAGCATCGCTATCTCATCAGCATCCACATAGTCCCCGACCCCATCCCCGTCGTTATCTATCGTGTCGATAGGATCAGCCGCCGTCCCGTCCGGGTCGTACACATTGTCCCGCTCCATCTCCGCCAATACATCGGCGCCTGTCAGCTGCTCGAAAAGATCGCACGAAGCGGCAAACAGGAGCGTGCAAGAGAGAAATCCGGCTGCAAGATATCGAGAAAACCGTCTCATCGAGCATCCCTCCTCTGTTCACGCAGCTCTTCCAAGGCATCTTCGAGTGTTTTTACCTCTTCGTTCACCTTTTTAACAGGCGGCATGGCCAGCAGCAAAATGGTGCCCGTTACTACTCCCGCGCCGACACCGATAAAGGTAAGATCGCGTACAAGCCTGTAATCGGTCACCTTCTTTTTACCCGCCTCCACCGCGCTCCACAATTCTGCCGTTGTGCCGCTTACCGACGCTTTACTGTACGATTCGTACGCGCTCTCCAAACTCTTCTTCTCTTCGGCCAGCAATATCTCGAAAACGGTGATCACTCCGCCTGATGCGGCGGCTAAACCGTAAGAGCCGAAACCCCACCCGGTAAGCGCTTTCCTCTTTTCGATGATGTTTTCACGGCGCTGCCGCACTTCCGCCAATTCCCGTTTTTTCGCGTACAGCTCGGTGTATTCCAGGTCGGGGACGATGGTAACAGTCTCATTCCGGGACACCTCGATCGTTTGTTCGAACGGCATGTAGTCGGGATGTGTGATGTACAGCCGATAACGACCGGTAGGAACGGTGATCGGCGTAACGGGGCGCAGCTGAAATGCCGTGCCAGCCCCTCGCAGTTCGGCTTCGCCTCCGGGCGGGTACGAGGCGAACACCTTACCGACGGTATCCAGTTGTATCGATACCTGGACCGTCGCGTCCTGCTCGATTATGACGGACCCTTCGTACCGATACCCCCCACCGTTTACCGCCAGAGAGCGTTCTCCGACGGGGATGTCCCGCTCCAAACCAGTTCCTATCTGCTCCCCGTCCAACAACACCGTATACCCGGAGGCATCGGCGGGCAGCACCTCCAGATGCATGTTCCCGGTCAACAGAGCGACATCGGCAACAATCTCGATGGTTTCGGTGCTCTGTACCGTTATCTCTTTTTTGTAAAGGTACGCTCCCTCCTTCGCCTCGATAAGATGC
>CAZJBZ010000190.1:6054-8625 GCA_964543975.1 uncultured Spirochaetales bacterium | reverse complement strand
GAAAAATCGGCACGGAGCTTTCTGCAAACTCCCGAAGCACTTCGATACTTTTTTCGGCGATCACGCCGTCGGGGTAGGCCGAGTCGGGTGCATCCACACATTCACAGAGGGGCGGAAGTTCGATCTCCGATTTATCGGTGGGACCGAATTGCAGAGAAAAATTGTGCAGCTTCCTCCTGTTTTCTTCCGATTGGTAACCGGAGCAGTAGCCGTGACAGGAGTAATCCTGTTCGTAAAACGTGTCGGTATAACGAACGGTCCACCCATCCGGATCATCATCGTTATAATGGTAGGTTTTCCCGACCGATATTGTCGAATAGCCGTTCTCTTTGAGATAACGAGGCAGTGACGGTTCTCCGTTCGGACACATCTGGTCGATATGGTCCCTCCAGGTTTCATTCGGTCGAACACCGCTTAACATGCTTGCTCGTGAAGGCATGCATTGAGGATATTGGCAGAACGCTCTGTCGAATCGTACTCCCGACGCGGCCAACCTGTCTATATGAGGGGTAATCAATTTCTTTTTCCCGAAACAATTAATCTCGGGGCGCAGATCGTCTATCGCGATAAAAAGAATGTTTTTGTGTGGGCCTGTCTTTGACACAATGGTGCTACCTCCTTTGTAAGCATCGGACTCGGTCTATTGTTTTACAGTAGAATGCCATGTTACGGTAAGGGGATCAAGGATAAACTATGACATTACACTATAAGAATGACATGGATAAGGCGATTGAGCGGATAGAAGCGTGGTGGCACTGCGAATTGGTGGACAGGCCGTGTGTGCAGCTCAAGGTTCATAAAAAGAGCTCGGGCGGCTCGGTTGAAGGGGGCCCTTCGGAAGACGACTCAAGTGAAGGCAAACCGGCGGCAACGTGGAGACGAGCCTCCGGTGACTCGGACGAAGCGCGGGCAAACCGGTCGGGTACTCCGGCAGGCGAGTTATCCCAGGAAGAGTTACGCCGGTACTGGTTCGATGCAGAATACCAGATTGATCGGGCGGTGGAAACGATGGAAAACACACTCTATGTCGGCGAAGCGTTTCCGTCGTTTGTTCCCAACCTCGGTCCCGACTTGTGGGCAACACTCTACGGCGCGGAACTCACCTTTGGGAAAGATACCTCGTGGGCGGAACATTTTGTCGAGGATTGGGACGATTATGTCCGAACAAGAGGTTCGCTGGAACCCGATTTCAATACGGAATATTGGAAAACGATCGAAACGATGACCGATCTCTCGTTGGAACGGGGCAAAGGAAAGTACATTACGGCGCTTCCCGATTTCCACCCCGGTGCCGATCTGCTGGCTGCCCTTCGGGATGTGGACAAGTTGTGCATCGATCTTATCGAAATACCGGATACGATAAAGGAGATAAACGACACAATAACCGACTACTATCTTCCGGTTTACGATCGTCTTTATAATAAGCTGCGGGCCAAAGGTCTGGGGACCACCACCTGGCTTTCTGTCTATCACGACGGCCGCTACTACGTACCCAGCTGCGATTTCTCAGCACTCATCAGTCCTGAGCTTTTTAATTCGATATTTCTGCCCGCAATTCATCGAGAAGTGGAGTGTTTGGACAGGTCGATCTATCACCTGGACGGACCGGGAGCACTTCGTCACTTGGATAAAATTTTAGCAATACCGGGGCTGAATGGACTGCAGTGGGTGTACGGAGCGGGGAACGGTCCCGCGACCAAGTGGGTAGAGGTGTATCAAAAAGCCCAGGCTGCAGGAAAGTGCATTCAGGTATTGGTCGACGAACCGGAGGAGATCGACGTCATGTTAAAAAAGTTAAAACCGGAAGGGCTGCTTTTTTCGCTCAGTACCTATGTTTCGGAAAAGAAGGCCGCCGAAATCATAAAAAAGGCGGAACAGGCGATGTAGAAGCGTAAGCCCCTATTCACCACCGAACCGATCGTAATAAACGATCTCACCCATTTCCTTTCTCGTCTTCTCTATAGTTTCGTTTTTCGGTTTTCCGATCGGCAGCAACGCTACAACCCGGTACTCTTTCGGTACCGCAAGTATATCTTTTACCTCTTTTTCAGCCGATTTTCTCGTCTCCTTCAGCTGAAACACGCCAAGCCAATATGAAGCAAGACCGATACTCTGTGCAGCTAAACAGATATTGTGTGCCGCCACGGCTCCTGCTTCAATATAGTGATGTGAATCTTCCGTCGGATTGACACAGACAGCAATTATAGCGGAAGCTTCGACCACTCCTTTGTCGGATACCGTTATTTTACCGGCAATATCGCCTAATTGTTTTTTTGTAGAATCGTCCTGTACCACGACAAACTTCCACGGTTGAATATTGGCAAACGAGGGTGCCCATCTGCCGGCTTCCAATACGGTGTCCAACTCTTCCTTCCTAATCTGATACGAGTCAAAACGAATAATACTTCTGCGGTTGATGATGTTTTGGAGAACAGGATTTTCCATAATGATAACTCCCTACTTTTGAACTATTTATGATTGATGTTATCATCTTTCCAAGGTCCTTTCAATGGATTTTTTTGCCGGATTCATGTACAATGCGGTGGTGCCACTCGAGGGCGAAATTCTTTT
>CAZJBZ010000190.1:1373-6044 GCA_964543975.1 uncultured Spirochaetales bacterium | reverse complement strand
AAAGGGAGGAAAATATGGATTTAGAATTAAAAGGAAAAACCGCGGTAATAACCGGGGGCAGCATCGGTATAGGATTAGCTGTTGCCGAAAAGTTTGCGGGAGAAGGCGCTAACGTTGCCGTTTGTGCCCGAAATGAAGATCGGCTTATAAAAGTGACCGCGGATATAGAACAACAATACGGTGTGAAAACGCTCGGCTTTGCCGCGGATGTGACCAACCCGGGTGATATTACCGCTTTTGCAAAAAAAATTGAAGAAACCTTCGGCAGCGCCGATATCCTTGTGAATAACGCGGGCACGGGAAGCAATGAAACCATTATGGAGGCAACGGATGAAAAGTGGCAGTACTATTGGGACCTCCATCTGATGGCCGCGGTCCGACTCTCCCGGGCGATTGTACCGTTGATGAAGAAAAACAATAGCGGAGTTATCATTAATAACGCTTCAATTTGCGCCCGTCAACCGCTCTGGTACGAGCCAATTTACAATACAACGAAGGCGGCTCTGGTCATGTTTTCCAAGTGCCTTGCTCATGAACTGGTTGGTGACAATATTAGAGTCAACACAATCAGTCCCGGTTTGGTCCTCACTCCCGATTGGAAGAAGACCGCTACCCAGTTGAGTGAAGAGCGGGGTATTACACCCGATGAATATTTAGACGGCATTGCGAAAGAGCACGCGCCCATCGGCCGTTTCGCGTCACCTGAAGAATTGGCCGATTTTTTTGTCTTTTTGGCCTCTCCAAGGGCAAGTTACAGTATCGGGTCCACCTACTACGTTGACGGAGGATGGCTGCGTGTGACCTCGTAGGTCCGCCCTACAGAACAACCCGCGCCGATCGACGCATTGACAAATTTGCATAAATATGCAAGAAAGTAGAATAAATATGCAAGCGTAAAGGGAGTAAGTGTGGTTTAATGGCCGCCTTGGTCGATTTATCTTGACAAATCATTATCGGGTCTGTTAAGTTTTAGTTCCATTTTAGGGCAATTCATTGCCACAAAAATCCAATCGACTGCGAGTTTATACAGGAGACCGTTATGGAATCCCCCGTTCAGTTAGAAAATCGAGAGCCCCGCGAACTAATAGAGGTGTTGCAGGACATACAGGAGCAAATCGGATATCTCCCTGAAGATAACTTGAGGGAGGCATCAGTTAATCTGGGCGTGCCGCTCATCGAAGTATTTAGGGTGGCTAATTTCTATAAAGCCTTCAAGCTCGAACCCAGCGGTAAGTACCTGATTACCGTATGCACCGGCACTGCTTGCCACGTTCGGGGGGCCGAATCTATCGTCGACGAGGCGTTGGCGAAACTTAAAATCAAAACGGGCGAGACAACGGTTGATCGGCTCTTCACGGTGGAAACCGTCAACTGCGTGGGAGCATGCGCGCTCGGACCTGTCGTAATTGTAAACGGCAAATACTACGACCATATGAGCGCAGCAAAAATCAGCAACCTGATTGATTTCTTATATGAAAAAGCAGTTGTAGGGGGCGAGCAATGATTAGCGTTGAGGAGCTCAATGAGCTGCGCGACCGGCTGTCAATGGAAAGAGGCAAGAAAGAGTATACAATAACCGCCTGCTCCGGTACCGGCTGCCGTGCTTCGGAGGCGCTTGCTGTATGTGACGCTCTATCGGAAGAAATCGAACGTCAGGGCTACTCGACAAAGGTCAGGCTCAGACGGACGGGCTGCCACGGTTTCTGTGAACAGGGACCGCTCATGATTATCGAACCGGGAAATATCCTTTACTGCAAGGTGAAACCGGTAGACGCGGCCTCAATCATCAACGATACGATAGGCAACGGTAAGATTATCGACGATCTTCTCTATGTCGATCCTGTCACCGGAGAGAAAATCGTAAAAGAACGGGAGATCGCTTTTTACGATAAACAGCAGCGAACTCTGCTTGCCCGCAATAAATTGATCGATCCAAAAATCCTCGATGATTACATCGCTGCGGGCGGCTATCAATCCCTCGCGAAGGTGCTTACTTCCATGAACCCTGAGGAGGTTATCCTTGATATCGAGAAATCCGGACTCCGCGGTCGCGGAGGGGGCGGTTTCCCGACCGGCACGAAGTGGAGATCCTCGCGGAACGCCGAAGGTGAGCCGAAATATGTTATTTGCAACGCCGATGAAGGGGACCCCGGCGCGTACATGGACAGAAGTGTCCTGGAGGGAAACCCGCACTCGGTAATCGAGGGGATGATCATAGGGGCGTATGCCGTCGGTGCCCGGCACGGCTTTATCTACGTAAGAAACGAATACCCGCTGGCTCTGGAAAACACGAGGATTGCGATAGAACAGGCCAAGTCGCTGGGATTGATAGGTGAAAACATATTGGGCTCGGGCTTTTCCTTTGATATCGAAATAGCTAGGGGAGGCGGCGCCTTTGTCTGCGGAGAATCCACCGCCCTCATGGCCTCCCTCGAAGGACGGGTGGGAGAACCGCGGTCCAAGATAACCCACACCGCGGAGCGGGGTTATGATGACAAGCCGACAAACCTGAATAATGTTGAAACATGGGCCAACGTGCCGCTCATCATCCAACACGGCAGTTCCTGGTTTGCCGGAATCGGCACTAATGAAAGCAAGGGGACGAAAATTTTCGCCCTTACGGGCAAAATCAAAAATACGGGCCTTGTCGAAGTGGCGATGGGAACTTCTCTGGACCAAATCGTTAACGAGATAGGAGGTGGGGCGCTCAATGGGAAAAAGGTGAAAGCCGTTCAAACCGGCGGACCATCCGGAGGCTGTATCCCTGCTTCGCTGTTCAACCTGAAAGTCGATTTCGATGAACTGACACAGGCGGGCTCGATGATGGGTTCCGGCGGCATCGTCGCCCTGGATGAAGGAAGCTGCATGGTCGACGTGGCCAAATTTTTCCTGAGATTCAGCCTGGATGAATCCTGCGGAAAGTGCTCGACCTGCCGGATCGGCACATCGAGAATGCTTGAAATACTCGAAGATATTTCGGCGGGGCGCGGCACCATGGAGCAGCTCGAGTTGCTCGAAGAGACCGCGGAAACCGTGGCAAACGCGTCGCTGTGCGCACTCGGGAAAACGGCGCCCAACCCGGTTCTATCGACACTGAAATATTTCAGGAATGAGTATCTGGCCCATATTAACGACAAGAAGTGCCCCGCGAAAGTATGCAAACCTCTGCTCGAATTTCACATTGATGCAACCGCCTGCACAGGCTGCCAGGCGTGTCTGAAAGCGTGCCCCGCCGGAGCGATAGAAGGGGAAAGGAAATCCCCGCACACGATCAATCAGGAGCTTTGCACCAGGTGCGGGATTTGCGCCAGCACCTGCAAATTTGACGCGATTACGGTCGCCTGACTCGGGAGGTCAACGATATGTCGAAACAATATGTAAATATCACCATTAACGGTTCGACTGTACGCGCGGTAGAAGGGTCCACGGTGCTGGAAACGGCGCTTGATTACGGAATCTGCATACCTCATCTCTGCAGCATGCCCGGACAAGAAAGCATCGGGGCGTGCAGGCTTTGTGTCGTCGAGCTGATCGAAAACGGAAGGACTAAAATCACCGCCTCCTGCACGCTTGATGTCAAGGAGGGCATGGTGGTTGAATCCAACTCGGAACGAATATTGAAATACAGAAAGAATATTGCGGAGATGCTTGTGGCGGAAGCACCCAATTCCCGGGCAATCCAAGATATTGCCGCGAGGTGCGGAGTTACGGAGGTAAGATATCCTTTCCGCAACGAGAACTGTATCCTGTGCGGGAGGTGCGTCACCGTATGCGACCAGGTATGGCAATCAAAGTCCCTCGGTTTTGTCGGGAGAGGGATACATCGGCATGTGGCCCTTCCTTTCAACGTAAGACCCGACACATGCAAGCGCTGCTGGACCTGCATCGATATATGCCCTATGACGATAACGCCCTGCCCCGGCCCCATGGCAAAGGGTGAAGAGTATCTGTGTAACCAGTGTATTTCTCAGCTTTCAATGGCGGATGACACTCCGGATTCCTGCATCGACTGCAGGCTCGGCGTCGGCTTCAATTGCAGGCGGACCGGCGCCGCGGTTTAGACAAATCCGCGCCAAAATATATATCATTTGAGGAGAGTTTATGAATCTTAGGAGACCGAACACAAACGAGGCAGTACAAACGACAAACAGGTCGAGGGACGTAGCGCCTTCTTCCGGTTTGTGTACCCGTTGTATCGACGGATGCCACGGTAACTGCGATGTATTCAAGGCAACCTTCAGGGGACGTGAGGTCTTGTATCCAAACCCCTTCGGTGAAATTACCGCGGGCGGAGATAAAGACTATCCGGTCGATTACTCGCACCTCAACATCCACGGTTACGCGCTCGGCGCCCGCGGCCTTCCCGACGGTGTTGAGGGAAATCCGGATACCGCCCAGTTTCCAAAGGTCAATACTGAAACCGAATACGGCTGGGACGTCAAGGTGAAAATGGATATGCCTATTTTCACCGGTGCACTGGGATCGACGGAGATTGCACGCAAAAATTGGGAGCATTTCGCCGTCGGTGCGGCGATATCCGGTGTTACCATCGTGTGCGGAGAAAACGTGTGCGGGATCGATCCGAAACTCGTTCTCGATAAGAATAAAAAGATTGTCGAAGCGCCTGACATGGACAGACGTATAGAGATTTACAGACGATACGCCACCGGC
>CAZJBZ010000190.1:0-1363 GCA_964543975.1 uncultured Spirochaetales bacterium | reverse complement strand
GGTGAAATGCTCATCCAGATGAACGTCGAGGACACACGACTGGGCGTGGCCGAATATATCCTCGGCAAGCATGGAATCGAAACAATCGAGCTGAAATGGGGACAGGGGGCGAAGTGTATCGGCGGAGAAATTAAGGTCAATTCTCTGGAAAGGGCCTTGGAGCTGCAACACCGGGGGTACATCGTTACCCCGGATCCGTCCAATCACATCAACCAGGCCGCATTCAAGGACGGCTCGATCAAGGAATTCGAAAGGCACAGCCGTCTCGGGTTCATTTCGGAAGATTCATTCTACGCTGAAGTAGAGAGACTCAGGAAGCTCGGTTTTAAACGGATAACTCTTAAAACCGGCGCGTACGGATTGAGAGAGCTCGCCATGGCAATCAAGTGGAGTTCGAAGGCGAAAATCGATCTGCTCACCATCGACGGCGCCCCTGGCGGTACGGGCATGAGTCCCTGGCGCATGATGGAGGAGTGGGGGATGCCTTCACTCTACCTCCACTCCGCGGCGAGGGAGTTTGCCTCGAAACTGCAGGAGAAGGGCGAGCGGGCTCCGGACCTCGCCTTTGCCGGCGGATTCAGCTCTGAGGACGGCCTATTCAAGGCGCTCGCCCTGGGCGCGCCTTTCACAAAAGCGGTCTGCCTGGGAAGGGCGATCATGATCCCCGGAATGGTAGGGAAGAACATCGGAACTTGGCTGCAAAACGGCGATCTGCCCCGCACGGTGAGCACCTATGGTGATTCTATCGAGGAGATATTCGTTAACTACGAAGATGTCAAGGATTTGGTCGGCGCCGACGAGGTAGCCAACGTTCCCCTCGGAGCCATCGGTATCTACAGCTACAGCAATAAGCTCAAGGTGGGTCTGCAACAGCTTATGGCGGGTGCACGGTGTTTTAGTCTACCCGCGATCTCGAGGAATGAAATCATGTCGCTTACCGAAGAATGCGCCAAAGTGACCGGAATACCTTACATCATGGACTCCTACCGCGAAGAGGCGATGGAGATCCTGAACTCCTGATCGTGTAAAAGCCGTGGGCAGCGGGCCGAATCCGCTTATGCGAGGCAGGCAGGTTGCCCACAGCTTACTTTTCGAATTGCTGCCAGCCAAAATCCTTTCTTTTAAGGAAACGTAACAAACCGTATACTATACTATAACTATATTTTATACTCGTTTTTACCGATCTATTAGTATAGAGGAGAATCTGTGGACACGTTTCAAGTTGTTTTAATCGATGATGATGAAACACAACTGGACTATTTTAAACTTCTGTTCGAATCATTGGAAGACGACGGCTTAATACTCCATCCGACTACTTCCGTGGAATCCGCACTTGAGATGGTTGAATCGAAAAACATTAACC
>CAZJBZ010000189.1:2747-8644 GCA_964543975.1 uncultured Spirochaetales bacterium | reverse complement strand
GCATGGGCGAGCAAGAAACCGCAGGTTTCTTGCTCGCCCTCGCGTCGGGGGTGTTGGAAACGGTAAACTGAGGATTTTTTTTGAATTTACTCAGTTTTACATCACAATATATGGACGGAAGATTAAATGGGACAATTGTCCCCGTTCTGCTGAGAGATAGAGAAAATTATTTTATCGCGGCATCCTTTTTTACCCTAGATACAACTTTTGCGTTGCTTTCTTTTTCTCTTTTTTGCATATTCGCAATGAGTTGATGAACATCATAGTCGGCTTCTTTCGCCATTTTTTCTCTTATTTTATGTATTTCTTCAACTATCGGGTCTTTCCACATAATTTTACTCCAATAATTCCTCTGGTGTACATAATACCGGAGTATGCACACCGTAATTAGTATTTATTTCCGCCAGCTTCTTTATTATCACTCCATTGGCAATATGAGCACAATTCCATGTTACTAGATAATCAATTTCATGAATGGAAGCAATAGCAATATGGACTGCATCTCCACCCGCTTTTGGCGGAATTTTCAGTTCAGCAATATAAATTTCGGTCATTTCTCCGACTTTACTGTTTATTTCTAAATACTGAAAATCCATCATTGCTTTTAGCCGTTCTTCTGACGCTCCCGGGTCTCCATCACTCGCTTCGTCAATCACCGCCTGGGAAATGAATATCTCATACTCATTTAACGCTTTTTCCCACCATTGGCGGGTTATCTCCTGATGTGCGATAACAACCACATCGCGAGATGGCCGGGCTGTGTAATAGCTTACTACAGATGTTTCAAGATAGACTGTTTCTTTCATTCTTTGAATAACTGTATCAAAGCCTGATAAAAACGTCCATATTTACACCGGGGGAGTCAAACCCTATTGATTATAAAATCAGTTCCATCCTAACCTAAGCAACTATCCTAATTCATTCCCATCAATTCAACACTTTAAACAAAACGATAAAATATAAACTTAATATTTACGTCAAATTTACATCAGTTTCCGTATTGCGTCATCCAAAAATCTAACCCTGGCTTCATTATTAATCAAATAAACGAATCTGTTTTTTCTTCTCATACAACCGTAAAAGAGAGAATACCGCTTGGTCAACCTTTTTCTTTTGCTTAGTTAAATGTACTTTTTTCATCTCTATCCGTAATCGATGCTTGATGTCGGAACTGACATGGTCAGCCTCTAAGAGTCTTTGAACCGGGGGTTTTGGCTCATCGTAGGTTTTCTTGACCTTTGGTCCAATCCGTTCTTTTGCAATTATTTTATACGAGGGGTAGAAATAATTGATTAAAGGACACAGATGCAGATACACCTCTCGCAATGCCGCAAATTCTTCTTCAGTATCAAATCGATAATATCCGACCGTTCGTCTAACCACCATATCATTTTTTTGTTCAACAAAACAGTTATCATTTTTTCGATACGATCTGCCTCGGGTAAACTCGATATGAGCATCCCTGCAATAATTTAATAGAAGATGATTGATGAACTCCCCCCCGTTGTCTGAATCTATGCCTTTGACTGGAAACGGTAAGGTTGTGACAATAGCCTGGACGTGTTGTTTTACCCATCGATGCGCCCGGTTGCGGAGAGCCCTGACTTCGGTCCAGCCGGAAAAAACGTCTGTAGCGGTCAATGTAAAGCAATATTCCCCTGTTGCCGAACCTCCATCGTGGCCAACGGTGTCTAATTCGAAAAATCCCGGCTGTCGTTCATCCCAGGTATAGGTGGTACGGATCGGGATTTGGTGCTTGAGCAGAGGACCGTGTTTTGTATGGGTTCGGCCTTTGATGGTCAGTTTTTTACGTTCTCCAGCAAGCATTCGGTCGATGGTGGAGGCGCTGATCTGGAGAAGCTGGGTGTGGACGGCATTGGATATCTGCAATTCCGGTTGATGACATAACAGCTCTAGGTTTGCCTGGATGAGTACTACCAATCGTTTCCCGCACATATAATCAAAGAACTTCCATAAAGCGATTATTGCCTTTTTTACCTCAGAACCGTATCGGGGATGACCGACCCGCTTTTTTTTCGATTTTTGTCCGATAGTAATTTTTACCGCTTTTCCATCAATGTAACGGATTTTTTCCAAGCCATAGTTCGACAGTACATGAATTGCGTATTTTCGGTTGTATCCGGTTGTGTACACAAATTCGTCTAGGATCTTCGTTTTTGTTTTATTGCTGCTTGTTCGGTAGCGTTGTGCCAATGTTTTCGTCAATGCTTTTTTTTCTTTCATCGTTAACCCCATTGTTGCCTCCAAGGCAATCAAATGCTTTTGGAGGGTTTCATTCCAGGGTTAGATTTTTGGATGACGCAAACTATATTTTTAGGTTAGATTTTCGATGACGCAACGCGGTTTCTTGCACTGTATATGATGTTTATGATAAAATCAGTGAACCCTACCCGAAATTCACCCAAAATCGGGTCAAATATGTCTAATATAGGTAGGAGGGCTCCCTCCTAAGCAGTAGGTCATGCGTTCGAATCGCGCCCGGAGATTTGCCGAAGGCAACATCTCAAGTCCAAGACTTTTGCGAAGGCAAAAAGGCGCCGGATCGGGGGGTAAAAGGGCGGGAATCGGTCTGCTTGAAAGCGGCACATAAGCGTTCACTGCGGTCAAGATGAGACCGGCCAAAAAATGTCATGCAAAATGTCATGTAAAAACCGGCTTGAATGGTTCTGCGTAGTGCCAGGATTGGGGTGCCCGGATTGGGGTCGCCCCATTGAGAGAAAAAAGGGCAGCAGTAGGTCATATGGAGGCTGGTACCGCAGCTTATGCCACTGTCGTCGGGCAATCGTTTCTTGTTATATACAACAATCACGCAATTAATGGGGCCCATTGTCATGATAGAAAACATTCTAAACGGTTCAAAACTTAAAACGGCATAACAAATTTACAGTGTTCCCAACCAGCCCACCCCTATTCGGGTCAAATACCTACCATGAGCAGGTGGAAATCTTTCTTAACTTTGGTTATGCCTTTGAACTAAATGTTTCCTAGCGATATCCCAAGAACCTATCCTAGATTCATTGGTGTGAATTGTTTGTCTTATATTGCTGAATATATGCAGTATATTGCTATCTGTGTTTTATCGAATTAAAGTTTGCTATAAGGTTTAAGAATGAGTAAACCATCGAGTTGGCAATTAAAACCCGGTGCTAAACGTATTATTCTCACTCAAAATGAGCTGAATTACTATAAAGACAACCCTCTCTGCTCCGGGTTGTACCCTACCGCTGTCGGCTATTATCCGGTGGCTTCCGGGCACTACATGAACAGGAAAATTCATGATGATTGGCTTTTCCTGTATTGTATATCGGGCAAAGGTAGGCTTTCTATTGATTCTGTTTCCTATGAAGTACAGCCGGGTGACCTTATAGTCCTTCCGTTCGGGCTGGCCCATGCCTATAAATCGTGCGAAAATGAACCTTGGAGTATATATTGGACACATTTTGAGGGAGATCTATCCCCCTGCTTTATTAACGAGATCCCTTCAGATCAGATCCCAGTGTTTCCGATCGGCATTTCCTCTGACTTTGTTTCTGATTGGCATGAAATGTTAAGTATTATTGAGGAAGGACACGACCACAGTAGATTGATTCGTTTGGCTGGAATGTTTAGAAAAATCATCACTTATATTGTAACAACAAGACAGCGTCAGGCATTATATAGCTCCTTGTTGGATCCGGATAAGATAATACAATATTTTGAACAGCATATCCACAATTCTATTTGCCTGGAAGACCTGGCCGCTGAATTCAATATGTCAAAATACCATTTCTTGCATACCTTTCGTGGCATGTTTGGTATGCCACCGATTAAATACTTCCTTATGATGAAGATGAAACATGCCTGTAACCTCCTTAATTCCACTTCTCTTTGCATAAAAGAGATCAGTGTCCATCTCGGTTATGAGAACCAACTCTATTTTTCCAGGCTTTTTAAGCAAAACATAGGGTACTCCCCTAAACATTATCGCAGTTTGTATAAAGGGTAATTGCAGCTATGCAATCCTGTAGAATGAAGAAATATATGGTATCTGGGCCTCTATTGCCGGCAAAAAGCAATATTGTGTATATCTTTCGCAATATATACCATTTCCCGCGGCCCTTCTTCGGGTTATGATTCTTTCATAAAACAGCATAGTGCATAAAAACAAAAAGGAAGAGGTAATTGCTACATGACCGACCTATTGAATGCAACAACAAAAATCGTTCCGAATATTATTAATGGGCAAAGTGACATTCCTCAAGTCAAGAAGTACCATCCGGTACATAACCCTTCTACCGGAAATGAAAACGCAAAGACGCCATTGTGCGGTCAGTATGAGGTTCAAACGGCCATAGAAGCCGCCGTTAAGGCGTTTTCTACCTGGTCAGCAACGCCGGTAATAAAGCGCTCCAAGATACTGTTTAAATATCGTGAATTGTTGGATGAACATTTCAACGAGCTTGCCCGGCTGATTTGTCTGGAGAACGGAAAGACATTCCAGGAAGCCTGTGGGGATGTATTGCGCGGGATGGAAATGGTTGAGTTCGCCTGCGGTATATCTCATCTTATCAAGGGCGAGACGATTGTCGGCATTGCCGACCAACTGGACGGCGAATCCTCACGGGAGCCCTTGGGAGTGTGTGCCGGTATTACACCGTTTAATTTTCCGGCAATGGCGCCAATGTGGACCTATCCTCTCGCGATTGCTTGCGGTAACACCTTTGTGTCGAAGCCCAGCGAGAAAGTACCGATGACGGCCAACCGTCTTGCCGAACTATTCCAGGAGGCCGGTCTGCCGCCAGGGGTCTTGAATGTCGTGCACGGTGGTCAGAGTGTAGTGGAAATGTTGTGTTCCCATCCGCATGTCGCTGCGGTCAGCTTCATCGGCTCCTCCAAGGTCGCGCAACACGTTTATCGTACAGGTTGCAATAACGGTAAAAGAGTGCAGTCAGCCGGCGGGGCGAAAAACTTGCTGTTAGTTATGCCGGATGCGGAGATGGAGTCGACGGTCAGAAATATTATGGGTGCGGCTTTCGGATGTGCCGGACAACGCTGTATGGCCGGCTCCCTGCTCATGGCACTTGAAAGCAATGCGGACCAGGTGAGGGACAGTGTATTAGACGCGATGAATGCATTAAGACTGGGTAACACTGTAGAAGACCATAAGGTCGATATGGGGCCAGTCATTGACGGAGCCTCCAGAGACAGACTTTTTAATATTATTAAAAAGGGACAGGAAGAGGGGGCGGAGTTGGTCAGGGACGGTCGTAAAAATATTCCAAAAGAAGGATATTTTGTGGGACCGACTTTGTTCGATCATGTACGTCCCGAGCATGCCCTTTTCCGGGAAGAACTGTTCGGCCCTATCCTTTCCATGGTGCGGGTAAAATCATTGGAGCAGGCGGTTGAGTTTACCAATTCGCTGCCCTTCGGTAACGGTTCGTCGATATTCACGGCAAGCGCTCATGCGGCCAGAAAGTTCAAAGAAACCATTGCATGCGGCATGATCGGTCTTAATGTCGGTGTTCCCGCCCCTGTTTCTCTGTTCCCGTTCGCGGGCTGGAATGGTTCGTTTTTCGGCGATCTCCATGTTCAGGGCATGGAGGGGGTAGCGTTTTATACGCGACAGAAAGTGGTCATGTCCCGTTGGGACTCGGACTACGTCAGAACAATGGGATGGTAACGGCATGACACGGTTTAATGTTCCCTCGAGTATTGTCGTAGGCGCCGGGGCGGCCAATGAAACCGGCTCGGAGATAAAAAAACATGGTCTCGATCATGTGCTGCTGGTGACGGATACATTCTTCGTGGAAAATGGTATGGCGGATGATTTTAGAACGGCAATGCGCAAACAGAACATCGAAGTGGATATTTTTTCCGATGTCCGTTCCGATCCC
>CAZJBZ010000189.1:0-2737 GCA_964543975.1 uncultured Spirochaetales bacterium | reverse complement strand
GGAAGCATATCGTACATCTAATGCTCAAGGAATTGTGGGATTGGGCGGAGGTAGTCCGTTGGATGCTGCAAAGGCGATTTCGATGATGGTTGCCAACCCGGGACCGATTTCCCAATACACGGGTTATAATCAATTCCAAAAACAGGGGGCGCCGGTTTTTCTACTCCCCACCACCGCCGGCACCGGGAGCGAAGTTACCAAAGTCATCGTTATTACGGACACAGAACGGGACGTCAAGATGATGATGCTTGACGACAAACTCACTGCTGATTCCGCTCTGGTAGATTACACCTACTCCCTATCCATGCCGCGTGTGCTGACCTCTCATGTGGGGGTAGATGCCCTTGTTCATGCGGTGGAAGCGTACGTTTCCCGCAAGGCCAATCCCATTACGGATTCCCTGGCCATCTCCTCCGTCAAATTGATCGGCGGTAACCTTAAACCGGTTTGGGACGATCCGGCCGATAAAAAGGCGCGCGAAGAAATGATGTTGGGTGCCTGTATGGCGGGCATGGCATTCTGTAACAGCAGTGTCTGTCTGGTGCACGGGATGAGCCGCTGCATTGGGGCCAATTTTCATATTACCCATGGCCTGTCTAATGCGGTCATTTTCCCTACTGTTACGGAGTTTTCGTTGGATGGGGCGGTGGAACGATATGCCATGATAGCCAGGGTACTGGGGGCCAGTTCCGACAAGGATGATTATAGGGCTGCCCGAGCGTTACCGGGCTATCTGGAAGGGCTGAACAACTATTTGGAAATCCCATCGGTCCGGGAAGCGGCCGGTGTAGAGTACAGGGACTACGAAAGAAAACTGCAGGCAATGGCAGAGACCGCGCTGGCCTCGGGCAGTCCGCAGAACAATCCTGTGGTCCCGACAATCGAGCAAATCATCGAGCTTTACAAAAAAGCTTGGTGAAAACAATAACAATTTTTCCATAAGGAGGAAAAAGATGAAGAAGAAAAGCGTATGGATGATATTGGCACTTATCGTGCTTGATGTCCGGCATGGTATTTGCTGAGGGACAGAAAGAAGGTTCCGCAGCAGAAAAAACATCCGAAGGTCCTGTTGAAATCAGGATTCAAACGTGGAAAACTGAACGCGGACCTCAATTTGAGGAAGCGGTACATCAAGGTGCACTCGACGGTATAAAAATCAATTATACTCCTTCGGAATTGAAAACCCATTACCAGACTATTCGGGTTGATTTTTCCGCGGGAACACCGGCTGATATTATTGAAGTGCCCATCGGTGGTTATTACAGAGAATTTTATCCTTACCTTCAGTCAATAGAACCCTATGCGGAGGCGGATATTGGTTCCAACTGGAAAGATATCTTTGTAGAAAAATGTGTAACAGACCTCGATTATTTCGGAGAATGGAGAGCTTTTCCATGTGGAATGGTGAGTATGCCCTATATCCTTTATAACAAAGATCTTTTCGACAAATTCAACTTGAAACCACCGAAAACTTTTGAGGAATTAAAAAAAGTTTCTCAAGTGTTTAGAGAAAACGGGTATGCTCCATTAGTTGTGGGTGGTAAGGATTACTATCCGGCGCGTGATATCATTCAGGCTATTTGTGACGATCTCGCTTTCACCGTATAAAGAGAAAAAAGATAAGTTCAGAGTGGGTGTAATGCAATTCCCTGACTTCAATGGCGATGGCAAACTTGCACCTGTACACGGGGGTTTGGATGTTACAACTTGTTTCGTAAAAGATACTAAAAATCCTGAACTCACCTATCAAGTAATAAAATACCTCGCTATTGGAAAAGGTGCCCCTGTGCTCTATAATTCCCTCTTGCAGATGCCTTCAATAAAAGATTTCACAATTGATTGGAAAAATATTGTGAATACTATGAATCCGGTTGATGAAGATGAATTGAAGTCCGTCTATGGTTTCTTCCAAGATGTAAATAAAACCCTCGTAGGGAGAAGAAATTATTATAATCCTTACATCTCCGACCTCGTACTGGATTATTCTTCCGAAGTCGCTTTAGGCGTTCTCTCTGCTGAAGAGGCCCTTGAGCAGCTGAACGAAGAATATATTAAACTTAATAAATGGTAAAAGAAGGATAAGCATTTATCCATTTTTCAAGCGTAGTGTCGGGCATATATGAAAGTGATCATATATGCCCTTTATTGAAAAGATTTATCGCCAACTGAGAGAAAGGAATTTGTTTATGATTGTGAAACATGATAAAGTAGCATACCTTTATTTACTCCCCTTAATGCTATTCTTATTTGTTTTTATTGTATATCCCATTTTTTATAATCTGTATTACGGATTATTCGTGTGGAAAGGACTGTTGGATGAACCGGAGTTCATTGGTTTAAACAATTATTTGGAAATATTCCAAGACAGGATTTTTCATATCATATTAAAGAATGTGTTTTTATATATTTTGGCGGCTACAACATCCGTAATGTTTTTAGGTTTGGTCCTTGCTTATATAATTAAGACTGGTGTGCTGTTCGGTAAATTATTTAAAACGATATTCTTTATTCCGGCTGTTTTGGCTTATGTTGTGATAGGACAGATCTTTACTTTTATATTCGAACAAAACTTCGGTGATCTCAATGTATTCCTTCGTGCGATCGGACTGGATTTATTAGCGCTTGGATGGCTGGCAAATCATAAAGTAGCATTATTTAGTTGTGCTTTTGTTACGGTATGGAAATGGGCAGGATATAATATGTTGATATATTATGCAAATTTGATGGCAATTCCGGA
>CAZJBZ010000188.1:0-8674 GCA_964543975.1 uncultured Spirochaetales bacterium | reverse complement strand
AAACCTGGCTCCCGCATGAACGATCGTGTACACGCTACCCGGGAGATGGTAAAGGTCGTGGGGGATGAGTGTCTGGTATTAGGCTGGGTGGATATGCCCTTCGCCGAAGCGTGCTCGTTATGCGGCGTTACCAATTTCATGATGATCCTCTATGATGCTCCAGTCTTGGCCCATAGAATATTGGGCTTTTTGACCCAAATCGTCATCGACTTCTCCGTTGCGCAACTCGATACCGGAGCGCCGATGCTCGGGGCCGGAGACGCGGCGGCCTCACTCATTTCACCTGAGATGTACCGGGAGTTCGCCCTGCCCTACGAACAACAGGTGTGTGAAGCGGTGCACAACGCGGGAGGTCTCGTCAAACTCCACATCTGCGGCAACACGACAAACCTTCTCGAAGATATGGTCCGCTCGGATGCCGATCTGTATAATGTGGACCATTTAGTAGATTTCGATACTGCCCATGAAGTATTCAAACAGGCGGGCAGATGTTTCAAGGGAAATCTCGATCCGGTACAAGACGTTCTCCAAGCGACACCCGCCGAATGTTCCCACAAGGCTATCTCATGCATTAGGCGGGCTGAAGGAAGCAGGTATATGCTGAGCGCGGGATGTGAAATACCCGCTGAGACTTCGGATGAGGTGTTCTCTGCCTTCTGCCGCGCGCCTTTTAAAGCATAGCGTGCTGATAGATCGCTACCCCCTTCGATAAATCGGAGAAATATGGTAACCTTTAGGGCAAGTGTTGCACGGTGAGGGAACTACTGTACAGTGAAGTGGCCGTAGGGAAAGCGATAAAACCATACAATCGGGAAGACCTTTTTATCGTTACGAAAATTCCAACAAATGAAGAACATATGTCGGCCCCCGACGATTGGAAAAGCAAGCTCGATACCTGTTTGGAAAGGTTAGATACACCCTACATCGATCTGCTCTATTTTCACGGACTGCAGTGGGATTCCTGGACTTCCCACGTTTCAAAACCCGGGAGGGCCTTCGATGTCGCGAAACAGGCGGTAAAAGACGGGAAAGTCCGCGACATAGGATTTTCCAGCCACGACAAGCCGGAAAACATCATCAAACTGATCGACACCGGAGAGTTTGCGGGGCTCCTGGTACAGTACAATTTTCTCGACCGGAACAACGAAGAGGTGTTGGCCCGGGCCGCTGAAAAAAAGATGGGAGTAACGGTGATGGGCCCGGTCGGAGGGGGAAGATTAGGTGCTCCGCAGGAGTTCACAATCGATGATAAAGGTTCCAAACAGTTTACAACTCCCGAACTCGCGCTCAGGTTCGTCTGGTCTAATCCCAATGTGACGGTCTGTCTCTCGGGCATGAGTGAAATGGACCACGTCGAGCACAACGTCCGGACCGCGGAGGCGAGTCTGGAGATGACCCCTGAAGAGAAGCAGCAAATTGATGAACTTGTACGGCAGAACCAGAAAATGGCGGAACTGTACTGTACCGGATGCGGCTACTGCATGCCGTGCCCGAACGACGTGAATATCCCGGAGAACTTCCGGTACATGAACTGGTACAAGGTGTGGGGGCTCTTAGATCAGGCAAAATGGGCCTATAACCGGCTGAGCCCGGAAGGCACGAACGGTCCATGGATTGGAGAAATCAAAGGATTGAAAGCCGAAGAGTGTGTGGAATGCGGCGAATGCGAACCGAAGTGTCCTCAGAATATTCCTATTATCGAACAGCTCAAGGAAGTAGCGGCCACATTGAAATAATGGAAAGTGCACAATTGGAACCGCCCGAATCCCGGGCGGTTCTTTCGTTTATCGTTATTCCAGCAGGCCCAGCTCCCGGAGGACCGATCCAATCTTTTCCTGCTCTTTGTGAGAGAGGGTCATCGAATCTATTTTCATAGCACCGGTCCCGCGGCCCAGGAGTTCACAGGCGCATTTGATTGCCGGAATCCCTTTACCGTTTACAGCTTCGATTATCCTCAACAGATGAAAAACTTCCGTCTGGGCCCGTTTTACCCCCTCAATATCTTTTCTATCGGCGGCGCAGTACATCTTGATATACGGCTCGATCATGACGTTCCCCAATCCGGTCACTAAACCGGCGGCCCCGAACAGCAGGGAGGGCCCGTCGAGAACATCACTACCCTGCAGCCAGGCAAACTCATCGGTCACGGTCTCAAAGGATGCAAGCAAACCTTTTGTGAAGAGAGAAAAGTCACCCGAGCTGTCCTTTATTCCCGCTATATTTTTGTTTGCTTCCAACTCTTGGATTGTCTCCAGTGTAACACCGTTCATCGTGTTCTGTGGTATGTGATAAATGATAACCGGCGCATCGACATTTTCAGCTATCGCCGTAAAGTGTTGTACAACAACCTGCTGATCGACCGGTAGATAGTAGGGAGGAACGGCCACATAGTAATCGGGAGAATACCTGCTAAACGCACAGCAATCCTCTATAACCTGTTGGGTTGTAGGAGCAAGAGATGCCGCGCAAAGAAGCAAATCACTCCCGGCAAAGGAACCGGTCATTTCTACAAGCGAACACCGTTCATCGCTCGATAAATAGGCGCCTTCCGCCGTCGATCCGCCGATGAGAAAACCGGTTGCACCGGCGTTCTTCAGATAGGTTACCTGCTTTTCGAGAGCGTGTGTATCGATTTCCCCTGATGGAGTGAATGGGGTAATTAATGCCGGAATGACCCCGTTTAACGGTCTTTTGTTAGCTTTTTCTTTCGTTTTCATTGCCGTCACCTCATCGGCAACTGTACCGTCAATCGTCGAACGTGTCCACCAGACTGCTTACAGTCAGCTTTTTCCGCATCGTCTCACTGTTTGTGTCGGCATCGGCCGTGATGACTATCGTGACAGGTAGGCCGGGGCGCATATGGAAAAACCTGTTAGAGTATTTCACGTCGATACCTTCAAAATCGGGCCAAACCCAGAGAGCCGGAGCATCCGTCGTCAGTGTCAGTTCATACACACCGCTCGATCTCTCCACAATAACAGGCGTGATGGTGGGGTCCTTCAGCTCAATGTGTTTCGGCCGGGCCAAGGTAACCAGGTTCGAAGAGGCCTCTTTCCCGTCTATCTCTAACTTCAACCATACAAGCAGATTGCGGGCACCGTATTCGGCGAGCAGGTCCGCGACGGAAAGGGTCTCAATGAGCTTGTCCTGAAGCGGCAAGACCGGATAGTCGCGACTGTCCTGTTCGACCACATTCCCCGCCGCGTCGGTTACAACCCAGGAAACCGTCCCGCTCTTCTCTTCGGTCAGATCGGAGGTGATATGGAGCTCCACACTTCCCTTCTCCGTATCTTCTACTCCCGAGAGCAATACCGGTGCGTTAAACTCGCGTGCCATATACTGCAACGCCTTCCAGTTCCCGAAATAATCGATCGAAGCCCAGCTGGGACCGGGCCAGGTGTCGTTCAGCTGCCAGTAGAGGGTCCCCATCCCCCGAGGCATGGAGCGGCGCCAATGTTCCACCGCGTATTTCATTGCCATCCCCTGCAGGATCTGGCTGAGCCAAATAAACATGGGCAGGTCCTTGGGCATCTGAAACCAGGAAAGCATATATTGGGTAATTGCGTCGTTCCCCGCGTTGTTGCTCCGCTGATGGTACTCCATGATGTAGCCGGATACGTTTCTGTCTCCCGGTTCGGTAAAACCGTACACAACCTTCGGTTCGGGAAACGATTGAAAGCCGAATTCGCTGTTGAACCGATGATCGCAGGTGCGGTACCACTCGAACGGCTGCCTTCCGTGCCAGACCGACCAGAGGTGCGCGTCTCCACAGGTGGGATTGTTGAAATCTTTTCTGTCACCGCAGGGAGAATGCGGACTGGACGGCCAGTAGTCCCGCTGCGGATCGAGCCGTTTGATGATAGTGGGGATTAGATCGTCGAAGAGGGATTTATACTCATCCCAGCTCATCGCCCCCTTCGATGTATCGTCATCTACCATTCCGGGGATCTGTTCCAGTTCATTGTTACCGCACCAAAAGGCGATGGAAGGATGGTGCCGCAGTATCTTGACGTTGTCTTCAATTTCGCAGGCAACACTCTCCATAAACTCTTCGTCGTAGGCGGCGTAGGCGCTACAGGCGAACATGAAATCGTGCCAGAGGAGAATTCCGTACTTGTCGCACAAATCGTAGAAAATCGGATTCTCGAAAATACCTCCGCCCCAAATCCGCAACATGTTCATGTTCGCAGCTGCCGTACTGGAAATCAAATGCTCGTAATGATTGTCGGTAATTCGGGTGACAAACTGGTCGGCGGGAATCCAGTTGGCCCCCTTCGCGAACATTGGTATTCCGTTGACGACGAATTGAAACGACTCTCCCCATTCATCCGGGTGCCTATCCAGTTTCACGGTCCGCAACCCGGTCCTCTTGACCACTCGATCCAGTTCTTTTCCCTCACCGTCGGTAAGGACAACGGTGATATCGTATAGCGGCTGTTCACCCATTCCGTTCGGCCACCACAGCTTAGGATTTTCTATGACAAGTTTCGATTCCGAGATCCGTCCCGACGCCGGCAACTTTTCAGAGGCGACCTCTTTTCCGTCCGACAATGAGGAAACGGTAAGCGTTACATCAGCTGTATCGTAGAGGGACAACTCCGTTTTAACGGCAAGCGTTACTTGGCCGTCACGGGAATGGTCTTGTCCGATATGCACATCTCCGATCCTGCCGGTGCTGTAGGCCGTTATCTCGATGGGCCTGAGAATTCCGCAGGTAGCGCACATCGGACCCCAGTCCCAACCGTAGTTGCACTGCGACCTTCTAATCCGGTTGCTTCCTTCGATCCTGTGGTGGTTTATCCCGGTGTGATAGAGATACCGCTCTTTCTGTCTCTCCTCGATATACGGTATAGTCGATTCAAAAACGATCTCTATCTTGTTTACTCCGTTTCGAAGAACGTCCTTGATGTCGAACTCCCATATTCTAAACTGATTATCGGTCCGTGCAATCTCTTTTCCGTTTACCGAAACGGTTGCCAAGGTGTCCAGGCTCTCGCATCGAAGGACTACTACGTCGTTGTCCAACAGCGAATGGTCCGCGTCGAAGGTCCTGCTATAGACCCAATCGGTCTCCGAAATCCAAAACTGTTTGCTTTCATTGTCCCGATAGAAAGGGTCATCTATTTTTCCTGCTTGCAGCAGATCGGTATGAATACAGCCCGGAACGGTCGCAGGGAATATATCGGTCTCTCCCCTTTTTTGTACGTCCCATTTTCCGGTAAGATCGATTTTTTGCATACGTTTCCTCTCTATTATTATAATTGCAGCTATAGTTGCAGTGGATAATAACCGCACTCCTCGACAGTCCGCACCATTTCTCTGATGTTTTCCAACGGGGTCCACATACCGCATTGGTCGCCTGTCGAAAGGACGAATCCGCCGTTTATTCCGGCATCCCTTATGGCCTGAAGGCTTTGTCGCCGCACATCATCCACCGTGCCGTCGAGCATGACTTTTGTCGTATGGAGATTACCCATAAGGGCTATTTTGTCCCCGAACTCTTTCGATAGTTGCGCAAGATTACAGTCCCCCATGGGAGGAACCTCCAACGGATTGATGTAATCGAGATCGGTTTCTTCGGCGCACCGCTTTACGATATGATACTCTTTCCCGCAGGAATGTAAACCGGTTACAACTCCCGCCGTTTTAAGAATTTTCGTTACCTCTTTTATTGTAGGAAGCGACAGCGCGTCAAAGAGCTCGGGTGATTGGAGAGTGATGGCCCCGCTCATTCCCAACAGTACCGAATCGACGATACCGGAATCGGCGACCAGCTCGGCAGAGGCAACCGCCTGTTTGTGGTGGAGTTGACGGAGCTCCTCGAACAATTCGGGATGATCGTAGTAGGCATAGGTCAAACTTTCCAAGTTTCCGTCAAACGAATCGAGGTAAGCGGGAAAACCGGGCACATGAATGTTGACGCCCATGATTCCCAATTCGCCCAACTCCTCCCGCTGTACCGTAAAGAGTTCCGGATCGTATCCGGTGACCGGTGAATAGAGGTGGCGGAGCTTGGCAAAATCATCCTTAATGTTTTTGATTATCTTCTCGACTTTCGTCGGCGGGTTGTAATCTTGTACCAATCGCATCTGTCGCAACGTACCGTCAGGCGTGTGCACCAGATCGGCCACTTCCCATTTTTCTTCGTTCTTTCGTATATCGCTGCCGTAATCCCATCGCACATCCGTGGCGTACTGAAATCCGAAATTGCCGTAGATGAACCAACCGTCGATACCCAGCTCTTTGACCGCCTCGATATACGCTTTCCAGAGGGGTGGATTCTCCCGGACATAGATTTCCCAAAACGGTTTTCCGGTCAAACGACACGGGATATAATTGGAGATATCGGGGGCGGCGGGGACCCTGTCCGGAATTTCGTTTCCGCAGGCTGCAAGCATCCGTTCGCGGGGAGTCATCCGGCTTTCGCTCACTGCTCAATAATCCTTCCCGGCACCACGTGCCGAAGAGGCAGCTTGTCCGCGGAGATCGATTCGGGGGCCCCGTAGAGAGTGATCGTGCGCGACTCTCCGGGGAGCAGATCGTAGTAGTTGTCCGAGAACCGGTAATCGTCGTATCCCGGAAAATGGAGCGCGTGAACATAGACATCGCTCGATACGGTGAAGGAAATATCGTCGCCGTTCCGTGTAACGTTGGAAACGGCAACAGGTCGATCGACAGTTCCCGGCCATCCGAAACAGAGGTCCCGAAAAACACCCGAACGAAGTGTCGCGGGCAGTACCGCATCCGTATTTTCGGGCCGGACAAAGTAACAACCTCTCTTTTCATCGAAGTCCGCTTTTTGAAAGGTGTGGACAATGGTCCGAGAAAAACCGTCGAGCTTTACTGTGGTTTTCTCCGTCTCTCTCTTCTTCCCGCCAAATGATACGTATCCGTACTCCAGAGGCAGTTTCGCGGAGGAGGCGGTATCATTTATCCCCATTACCTTTACCTCACCGTTTTCTTCCCGAAGGATGAAGCGGACAGGCGCAAAGGTCCGTTTTACATAGTAGTAGGACGGTTTTCTTTTAAGATAATAGTCGACGATCGTCCAGCCGACCTCCCCCCAGCAGTCGGTATACATCCAGAAGATGCTTCCCCAGCAGTCCTGCGTAAACCTGATCGCTTCGAGAGAGTAACCGTACATCAAACCCTGACAGAGCGAGGCGTAGAGGAGATATTCGTCCAAAGAGAGCCCTTCGGCATCAACATAGTGTTTGGTGATGCCCGCCTCTACCGTGTCTTTTTCGAATGTATTGTTATGCCAGTTCCAAAGGTCGCTGTGTCGAACGATCTCTTCCCCGACGTGATACTTCTCAATCGTCGACTTGGCACACGGACCGATGTAACCGTATTCGGAAACGAACTTCGATGCTACCTTATCGTATTCTTCAGGAGTTATCCGTTTTTCCATCTCTTCGTTCATCGTGCAGTCGTGCCAATGGTGTCTGTCCCCGACTTCGTTTCCGTTCGGATCGTCCCCTCCGTAGGGAGAACCGTTCCAATAGGGGATGTTCGGTGAGTTTTGGGCCACGATCCGTGGTGCAAGCTGATTATAAATATAGGCGCCGCCCGGATATTCGACCTCTTTTTCTCCGATCCACCAGCTGTAGAAGCCCCAGTTGTTCTCGTTGCATCCCGACCAGAGGGCCATACACGCGTAGTTTCTTAAGCGTTTGGTCTGATAATCGATCTCCCGTCTCGATTCCTCCCGGAACCACTCTTCTTTATCCGGATAGATGGCGCAGGCGTACATGAAGTCGTGCCACACCAGAATGCCGTACTGATCGCACTTTTTATAGAAAATCTCTTTTTCATAGATACCGCCCCCCCAGATACGGAGCATGGTAAAGTTCGCTTCCTTCGCTTCACGAATAAGAGTGTCGTATTTTTCATCGGTCACTCGGGCGTAGATCGAATCGGTGGGGATCCAGTTACCCCCTTTGCAGAAAGTTTTCACCCCGTTTATCTCGAAAGCGAAGAGCCGATGGCCCTCTCCCAGATTATCAAGGTTGAGTTTTAAGGTGCGGATGCCATATTTGAACGCGGGAAGCCGATCGGTCACGCCTTCACATTCACAGGAAGCCTCCACGGTGTAGAGTGGCTGCTCGCCCATTCCATTCGGCCACCACAACCGTGCGTTCGGTACGGTAATCGAGCAGTCGATATAATTGACGCCCGAAATAAGAAAAGTTTCGGTTTCTACGGTAATTTCAGGCTGTTCCTTTCCCGGCGGGGTAATCGTTACGGTAACCACCGCCTCCTTGGTCCGAAAAACGTGAAGGTTCTCAACCTCCACTGTAATGTCCACGTGGGCCGAACCATCCTCGCCAAGAGCGGTGGTCACGACATGACAATCCCGTATGGCAACCGAATCGTAACCGGTCAGCGAAACATCGCCGACGATACCGCAGGTGGCGATACGCGGTCCCCAATCCCAGCCGAAGACGTACTGCGGTTTTCGTAAAAAGACCCGCCGTTCCTCACCCCTTCGGTAGGTTTTGCTCACCGATACTTTGTAAGGATCCACCTCTTCCTGATTGTACCGTTCGGCCCCTGCAGTAAGCCGTACCAGCAGTTCATTTCCCGATGGACGCAGATACCGTTTCACATCCGTCACAAAGGGATAGTGCATGCTTCTCTGAAAACCGATATGGGTGCCGTTTAAAAAGATGTC